>JANNTF010000819.1:0-3768 GCA_031403455.1 Alphaproteobacteria bacterium
CTCGCGCCAGCGGCGCGCAACCAATGCGCGCGTGAGATTGCCCAGGCGCTCGGGCAGTTCGACGCCCTGGGGATAGCGCCACGGCGGCGGCGGATAGGCGTCGGACCAAGCGCCCGACGCGACGTGCTGCTGGTAGAGCGACATCGCGGTGTCGGGATCGGCGATGCCATGCTGCCCCTCGTAGTGATCGAGTCCGAGCCCGACATGATCGATGCCGGCGATGCGCACGAGATGATCGAGATGCGCGAGCAAGGCGTCCAGATCCGGCGCGTCGCTGGTGGAGACGAAGGCCGGAAACCCAACCAGGCCGATCAAGCCACCCGTCGCGGCGATCTTGCGGATGACGTCATCGTCGAGATTGCGCGGCGACGCATGAATTGCGTTGGCATTGGCATGCGAAACCACCACCGGCCGGCGCGCGATGGCGATCGCATCGAGCACGGTCTGCCGACCGGTATGCGAACCGTCGATCACGATCCGCGCCGCGTCCAAGCGTTCGACGAGCTGGCGACCGAAGCGGCTCAGACCCGCATCGGCGTTTTCCTCGCAGCCATCGCCTCCCGCATTGCGGACGTTGTAGGCGAGCTGGATCATGCGTACGCCGGCGCCCGCCCACGCATCGACCAGATCGAGCGAGTCCTCGACCGGTGAGATGTTCTGGAAGTGCAGCACGATGCCGAGCTTGCCGTCGCGCTTGGCGCGCGTGATGTCCGCGGCGAGCCGGACATGGACAAGATCGTCGTGCTCGCGAAACAGCCGATGCCAAAGACCGAGATTGCGCAGCGCCGCGCCCGCGGTCTCGGTGACGCCGATGGTCGGACCGACGGCTGTGACGCCGCCGGCGCGATAGCGTTCGAGATGCTGGCCGCGCCGGGTCAACGGGCTCACGGCGTCGATGACGATCGCATCGCGATGCAGGGCGTCGGCGTCGATCATGGCTGGTCCTTTCTCAAGCGAGCGGGAAGTGACAGGCGACGGCGGCGGCGCCCAGAACAGGCCGCTCGCGCGCGCAGATGGGCTGCGCATCGGGACAGCGCGGATGGAAGCTGCAGCCAGGCGGTACGTTGAGCGGATCCGCCGGCCCCGCGCGCAGCGGTATCGCGATGCTCGCCGCATCCGGCTCCGGTGTCAGCACGGACGCGAGCAAGGCGCGTGTATAGGGATGGCGCGGCGTGCGGAACAAATCCGCCGCCGGCGCGATCTCGACGATACGGCCCAGATACATGACCGCGACACGCGACGCCAAATGCTCCACGACCGCCAGATTGTGACTGATCAGCAGCATCGCGATGCCGAGCCGCGCGCGCAGATCGAGCAGGAGATTGAGGATCTGCGCCTGGACTGAGACATCGAGCGCGCTGGTCGGTTCGTCGCAGATCAGGATCTCCGGTTCGAGCACGAGCGCACGCGCGATCGCCACGCGCTGGCGCTGACCGCCCGAGAGTTCGGCGGGATAGGCGCGCGCCAGGCGTGGCGACAGGCCGACCAGGTCGAGCATCGCCTCGACCCGCGCACGCCGTGCGGCACGGCTCGCGCCGATCCCGTGGACCTCGAGCGCCAAGCCCACGATCGCCGCGACGTTGCGCGCGGGATTCAGCGATGCATAGGGATCCTGGAAGATCGGCTGCACGCGGCGCGCGATGTCGCGGCGCGCGCGTTGCGCGATCGGCTTGCCATCGAGAAGCGCGGTTCCCGCCGACGGCGCCAGCAATCCGAGCAGGATCCGCGCAACCGTCGATTTGCCCGATCCCGACTCGCCGACGAGCCCCAATGTCTCGCCCGGCGCCAGACTCAGGCTCACGCCGTCGAGCGCCGTCAGCACGCGGCGCGGCGCACCGAGCATGCCGCCCGCCAGCACGAAGCTGTGGCGCACGTCGCGCAGTTGCAGCACCGGGGCGCTCATCGTGGCGCCGCCGGCAGGTTCTCCGGCGCGACCACGCAGCGATAGGCATGCGACACCAAATGACGCTGCACGGGCACGCGATCACGCGCGCAGCGTTCATCCGCCAGCGCACAGCGGTCGCGAAATGCGCAGCCGGCGAAGCCGCCGATCAACTCCGGCACCCGTCCGGCGATCGCCGCCAGACGGCTGCCGGGCAGTGTACGGCCGGGGATCGGCAGCGCGGCGATCAGCGCGCGCGTGTAGGGGTGACTGGGGCGCGCGAAGAGTCCACGCGCCGGCGCCTCCTCGACCACCTCGCCCGCGTACATCACGGCCACACGATCGGCCATCCGCGCGACGATTCCGAGATCATGGGTGATCAGCAGCAAGGCGAGGCCAAGCTCGCGCCGGAGTTCGCCGAGCAGTTCCAGGATCTGCGCCTGAATCGTCACGTCGAGCGCGGTCGTGGGTTCATCGGCGATCAGCAGCCGCGGTCGACACATCAACGCCGACGCGATCATCACGCGCTGGCGCTGGCCGCCGGAGAATTGATGCGGATACTGGCTAAGCCGCGCGCCCGGATCCGCGATCCCGACACGCGCAAGCAATTCGATCGCACGACCACGCGCCGCATCAGCCGTGACTCCCTCGTGGCGACGACTGCCTTCGATGAGTTGCGTGCCGATGGTCAGGGTCGGGTTCAGGCTCGTCATCGGATCCTGGAAGATCATCGCGATGCGCGCGCCGCGCAGATCCGCCATCGCCCGCTGATCATCGACCGGCAGCGGCCGCCCGTCGAAATTCAGCCGCTCGGCACGCCAGCGCGCACGTCGCGGCAGCAGGCCCATGATGGCGAGCGCCGTCATCGACTTGCCGCAGCCGCTCTCGCCGACGACGCCCAGCGTCTCACCGGCGGCGATCTGGAGGCTGACGCCGCGCAGCGCATGCAGATCGCCGGCATCGGTCGTGATCGTCACGTCGAGCCCGGCAATGTCCAGCAACGCCGCGCTCATGTCCGCGCGCCGGGCGCCAGGGTGTCGCGCAATCCATCGCTCAGCAGATTGATCGCGAGGACGAGCGCGAAGAGCAGCGCGCCCGGCAAGGCGATCAGCCAGGGATCGAACAGCACGTGCTCGCGCCCTTCCGCGATCATCAATCCCCAGGACGGCGTCGGCGCCTGCACACCAAGGCCCAGGAAGGACAAAGCCGCCTCGAGCAGGATCGCCTGTGCGATCTCCAGTGTCGCGATGACGATCAACGTATTGGCGAGGTTGGGCAGCAGCTCGCCCAGCATCACGCGCAGATGCGAGCATCCCAGCGCCCGCGCCGCGGTCACGAAGTCGCGGTTGCGCAGGCCTTGCGTCGCGGCGCGCACCACCACCGCGAAGCGGTCCCAGAGCAGCAAGGCGAGTACGGCCGTCAGGGTCCGCAACGACGATCCGACCAGCGCCACCGCCGCCAGCGCGACCAGCACGATCGGCATCGCGAGGCGTGTCGTGATCACCAGGCTGATCGCGGCATCGATCCGCCCGCCGAAATACCCCGCGCAAAGTCCAAGCGTGGTGCCGATCACGCCGGCGACGGCGACCACGCCGAAGCCGATCCCCAGCGAGACCCGCGCGCCGTGGATCAGCCGCGACAGGTAGTCGCGGCCGAGGTGATCGGTACCCAGCACATGCGCCGGATCGCTGCCGGCCATCCAGAACGGCGGCACGATGCGGCGCGCCAGATTCTGATCCAGCGGATCATGCGGCGCGAGCAGCGGCGCGAGGATCGCGACCAGCACCAGCAGCACGACGACGGCGACACCGGCGACGAGACTCGCGTGGCGCCATGCGCGGCGCAGGTGCCGCCGTTGCGGGGAAAGCTGCGCGGTGGCCATCACG
>JANNTF010000820.1:0-2893 GCA_031403455.1 Alphaproteobacteria bacterium
CCCCGGCCCGAAGCGCAAGTTCCTGCGCGACAACGCGCTGAAGCTCTACAAGCTCGGATCCTGAAGCCATGAACCTCGCCGACGCGCTCGCCCATCACGTCCGCGCGCGGCCGGACCGGCCGGCGATCATCCAGGGCGATCGCGTCGTTCTCTATCGTGATCTCGACGGCATCGTGCGGCGGGGTGCCGCGCATCTCCACGCGCTCGGCATCGGCGAGGGCGATGTCGTCGGCATCGCGCTCAAGGATTCGATCGAGCATCTGCTGGCGCTCTACATGGCGGCGCGGCGCGGGGCGGTCGCGTTGCCACTCGACTGGCGCTGGACGCAGTCCGAGCAGCACGCCGTCGCGGAGCGCTTCCACGCCAAGCTCGTGCTGATCGAGCCGGATACGCCCGTGCTGCCCGGTGTCGCGTGCATCCCCGTCGATGCCGGCTTCCATGCCGCCATCGCGGCTGCCGCCGGCGATCTCGACTTTCCATCACGGCCCGATGCGCCGCTGTTGCTCTCGCTGTCGTCCGGCACGACCGGTCGCCCGAAGGGACCGGTCGTCACGCATGGCCAGTTCCTGCGGCGTTTCTGGACGCACTGGATCGATCTCGGCCTCAACGCGCGCGAGACCTATGTCTCCGCGACGCCGATGTATTTCGGCGGCGGCCGCACCTTCTCGATGTCGCTGCTGTTCTCCGGCGGCACCGTCGTGCTGTTTCCGCCGCCCTACCAGGCGCGCGATCTCGCGGCCGAGATCCGCCGTCGCGCCGCGACGAGCGTCTTTCTCGTTCCGACGTTGTTGCGGCGCCTGCTCGATCTCACGGATGACGAGGCGGCGCCGCTGCGCGCGCTGCGCTTGCTGTTGTCCAGCGGCGCGCCGCTGCACCCCGAGGAGCGCCGCGCGATCCGCAATCGCCTGTGTCCGAATTTCTGCGAGTATTACGCATCGACCGAAGGCGGGGGCGTCTCGCTGCTGCGTGCCGAGGACATGGAATTGCACGATGATTCCGTCGGCCGTCCGGTATTCGGCGTCGAGGTCCAGATCTTCGCCGACGATGGCGTGACCACGCTGCCGATCGGCGAGACCGGACGCCTCGGCTATCGCGGGCCGGGAGTCGCGACGGGATTCCACGAGGATCCCGAGGCGACGCGCGAAGTCTTCCGCGACGGCTGGTTCTTTCCCGGCGATCTCGCGCGCGTCAACGCGGCCGGCTATGTCTTCCTCAAGGGCCGCGTCAAGGACATGATCATCCGCGGCGGCATCAACGTCTATCCGGTGGAAGTCGAGGCGGCGCTGCAGGCGCATCCCGCCGTCATCGAAGCCGCGGTCGTCGGCTGGCCCGTGCGCGATCTCGGCGAGGATATCGCGGCCTTCGTGGTGCTGCGCGACGCCGTGACCGAGGACGATCTGCGCGCGCTATGTGCCAGCCGCCTCGCGCCCTACAAGGTTCCGCGCCGGGTCTTCGTCATCGAGGAGATGCCGAAGAACGCGTCGGGCAAGATCGTGAAGGCGGCACTGGCGGAGCGACTGCTTCCGCGCTGAACGATCACGGTGGTACGCTTCTTGCGAGGTTGGGCGAGAACGCCGACAGTCGGACCGGGCCTAGGACACGGACGATGAGCGACACGACGGGGAGCGGTGATGGCGACATCTGCATTCGACGAGATGGGACCGCCGGAAGCCTGCCGGCCGCAATACGCCCAGGTGCAGCGCTGGCTCCAGGAGATCCCGCCGGAGACGATGGAGATCAAGCGCCGCGAGGCCGAGCTCATCTTCCGCCGCACCGGCATCACCTTCGCCGTCTACACGGAAGGCGGCGATCCGGAGCGTCTGATTCCCTTCGATGTCATCCCGCGCGTTCTCGACGCCGCCGAATGGGCATTCCTGTCGCGCGGCCTCATCCAGCGCGTGAAGGCGCTGAACGCCTTCATCGCCGACATGTACGGCGCGCAGGAATTCGTGCGCGCCGAGAGGATCCCGGCGGCGCTCGTGCGCGACAACCCGTGCTTCCTGCAGGAGATGGTCGGGCTCGACGTGCCGGAGCGCGTCTACACGCATGTCGCGGGAATCGACATCGTGCGTGTCGCGCCCGACGAGTTCTACGTCCTCGAGGATAACTGCCGCACGCCTTCGGGCGTTTCCTACATGCTCGAGAACCGCGAGGTGATGACGCGGTTGTTCCCCGATCTGCTCAGCCGCTATCGCGTCCAGCCGGTCTCGCATTATCCCGATCAGCTGCTCGAGACTCTGCGCTCGGTGGCGCCGCGCAATTGCGGCGGCGACCCGACGGTCGCGCTGCTGACGCCCGGTCAATACAACAGCGCCTATTACGAGCACTCGTTCCTGGCCGACGAGATGGGCATCGAGCTCGTCGAGGGCCAGGACCTCGTGGTCAAGGACCTGGTCGTCTACATGCGCACCACGCGCGGGCTGCAGCGCGTCGACGTGATCTATCGGCGCATCGATGATCCGTTTCTCGATCCGGAGGTCTTTCGCAAGGATTCCGCGCTTGGCGTTGCCGGCATCATGGCTGCCTATCGTGCGGGCAATGTGACGCTTGCGAATGCACCGGGGGCCGGCATCAGCGACGACAAGGCCGTCTATACCTACGTGCCGGACATGGTGCGGTTCTATCTCGGCGAGGAACCGATCCTGCGCAACGTGCCGACCTGGCGATGCGGCGATGCCGACGGGTTGGCCTATGTCCTGGATCATCTGCATGAGCTGGTGGTGAAGGATGTCCATGGTTCGGGGGGCTACGGCATGCTCGTGGGTCCGCATGCGACCATCGAGGAGCGCGCCGTGTTCGCCCAGAAGCTGCGCGAGAACCCGCGCAACTACATCGCTCAGCCCACTCTCGCCCTGTCGACCTGTCCGACTTTCGTCGCGACCGGCGTCGCGCC
>JANNTF010000821.1:0-2565 GCA_031403455.1 Alphaproteobacteria bacterium
GTGGTGACCTGGACGGGGCTCGCGGTCTCCGAAAAGCCGTATCGGCGCGCGTGTTCCTCATGGAACAGGTTGGCGAGCGCGGCGCTCGTCGGTGCTCGACGCATGCTGTCCGGCATGACCAGCTCGAGGTCGTAGGCCTGATCGGGGTAGCGCATGCTCATCGTCAGCACGAGCGCGTGCTCGCCGACGATCGCTCCTTCCCGCGACACCCAGTCGACGGCGTCGCGCTCGAGCTCGGCGATGATCGCCATCACGCTCGCGAACCCGTCCGCCACGCCGCGCGCGCCGACGAGGTGACGCGCGGTGCGCACATAGTCGCGACGCACATCGGCAAGCACCGCACCCAGTGCGCAGAAATTGCCCGGCGCCATCGGCACTAGCACGGCGGGCAGCCCCGCCTCCTCGGCGAGCAGGCTGGCATGCGTCGGTCCCGCACCGCCATAGGCGACGAGGGAGAAGTCGCGCGGGTCGACGCCCGCGGTCGCCATCAGCTTCGTCAGCTCGGTCGCCATCTTGGCGCTGGCGACGCGTAGCGCCGATTCGGCCGCCTCCTCCGCGCGGCGCGGCCCAACGAGACCGAGGCTTGCCGCGATCGTATCGAGCGACGCGCGCGCGGCGCGTGCATCGAGCCTCATGCGGCCGCCGAGAAAGCGATCGGGATCGAGGATGCCGAGTGTGAGATAGCAATCGGTCACGGTCGGCCGCGTGCCGCCGCGGCCATAGGCGACGGGACCGGGATCGGCGCCGGCCGAGAGCGGGCCGACCTTCAGCACGCCCTGCGCGTCCACCCAGAGGATCGACCCGCCGCCCGCGCCGATCGCCGCGACATTGACCACCGGCATCATCAGCGGGAAGTCGCCGACAAAGGTGCTGGTCGTGAATTCGGGCGCGCCCTGCTGCACGATCGAGATATCGGCGGAGGTGCCGCCCATGTCGATCGTCACTAGCTTCGATGTCCGCGCGGCCGCGCCGACGCGGCACGAGGCAACAACGCCCGACGCGGGTCCCGACAGGACCGTGTCGATCGGCCGCGCACGGGCGGTGTCGAGCGACAGCGTGCCGCCGTTGTTCGCAGTGATGTAGATCGGCGCCGCGACGCCGAGCGTCGCCAGCCGCTCGCGCAAGCGGTCGAGATAGCCGTTCATCAGCGGGTGGATGTAGGCATTGAGCCCGGCGACGAGCGAACGCTCGTACTCGCGCACTTCCGGCCACAGCACCGCGGACTCGGTGACGAGCGCGCCGGGCAGCCGCTTGCGCAGCGCCGCGGCGATACTGCGCTCCAGCGAGTCGTCGCGATAGGAATTGAGCAGCATGATGGCGACGGCATCGACCTTGGCGGCCGCGAGCCGCTCGGCGAGCATTTCGATCTCCGCCTCCGAAGGCCGCATTTCGACGCGCCCGTCGGCGCGCATGCGCGCGTTCACCTCGAACATCAGGTTGCGCGGCACCAGCGGCACCTCGCGCGGCTGGGTGAAGTCGTAGGACGACGGCAGCGACAGGCGGGCGATCTCGAGCACGTCGCGATTGCCCGGCGAGACGACCATCGCCATCCGCGCCCCGCGCCGCTGGATGATGGCGTTGAGGCCGATCGTCGTGCCGTGGACCACGAGCTCGATCGCGCCCGGCGGGCAGCGCCCGGCACCGATCACCGCAGCGATGCCGCGCTCGACCGCCGCCGAGGGGTCCGCGGGCACGCTCGGCTCCTTGTGGTAGGCGAGCGCACCGTCGCGCATGTCGGCGATGACGAAGTCGGTGAAGGTGCCGCCGACATCGATGCCGATGCGGATATGCGGGCGACTCATGCGTGGCTCCAATTCGTTCGACCGTCCCAGGGATCAGCCCGTCGATAGCTCGAGACGTCGACACGCGCGATCGCGGCGGCCGATTCGCTTCGCGCCGCGGCGAGGATGGCGGATTCGTCGACACGCGACGGCCGTCGGTCGCGCATCAGTATTTGGCCGGCGACCAGGACGTCGCGCACATCGGCGGCGGTGGCGTAGAGCACGAGCGTCTGGGCGACGTCGTGGACGGGGCCGATATGCGGCTTGTCGAGATCGACGCAGATGAGGTCGGCCTGCTTGCCCGCCTCGAGCGAGCCGATCTTGCGTTCGAGTCCGAGCGCCGCGGCCGCCTCGATCGTCACCATCGCGAGCAGCGCCTCCGGCGGCAGGATGGCCTGGGTGCCGGCCGCGCCCCATTGGTTCCATGCGGCACGCGTCGGCTCGCGCCAGAGATCGTGGGAGGTGTAGGGTGCCGCACCGTCTGTCGTGATCGCGATCGGGCAGCCGGCCTGGCGCAGCGCCGGGATCGGCGCCACGCCGTACCAGAGGTTTTCATGCGTGAAGGCGACGCTTGCGATGCCGCAGCGGTGGCGGCCGAGCACGCGCGCCTCGGCCGGCGACATGCCGTTGGCATGCGCGACCGTCACATGGGTCTGGGAGAGCAGGCGTTCGGATTCGCTCTCGCCGAAATGGCGCAACGCGTAGTCGATCGAGCCGGCGAACATGTGGGTGTGGATGCCGACGCCGAGCCTCGCGGCGATCTGCGTCATGTCGCGCGCATGGG
>JANNTF010000822.1:0-1343 GCA_031403455.1 Alphaproteobacteria bacterium
TTCTTTTCTGGTCAATTTAACAGATAAGACCAGGATTGAAACGGAGTGGCGAAATGCACATAGAGCGAGCGCGCATCCAGCCGCGCGACCAGGGCGGCGGCATCGGGATCCGTGCCGAGCGCCCCATCGGCATAGGCGAGCAGCGTGCGGTAATCGACCTCCCAATGCACGGCGTCGCGCCATTCCTCCGGCGCTTCGCCGCGCAGGAAGGGCGACAAGGTCCGACCGTCGCAGGCCGCCGGGCTCCGCAGGCCGAGCGCGTCCAGCACGGTCGGCATCACATCGATGGATTCGGTGAAGGCGTCGACGACGACGCCGCGCCGCGCTTGCGCACGCGGATCGCGGACGATCAGCGGCACGTGAAACGCCTCGGGCTGGAAGCCCGTCTTTCCGAAGAGGTGATGATCGCCGAGATACTCGCCGTGATCGGTCGTGAACACGATCAGCGTCTCCTCGAGCTGACCGGCCTCGCGCAGCCACGCCAACAGCCGGCCGACATGATGATCGATTTCCGTCATCAGCGCGTAATAGCTGGCGCGCAAAGCCGCGATCGCCCCGGCGTCGAGATCACGCATCTTCCCGTCGAAGCCCGGCACGAAGCTGCGAACGGCCAGCTGGTTCTGCAAAGCCGACGCGAGCGGATGCAAGGCGGCATCCTCGGCCGCGCTCGACGCACGACGCGGCGCCGGCATGTCCTTCGCATCGTAGCGATCGCGATACTCGGCCGGCGCGGTCCAGGGCGGATGCGGGCGCAGGAAAGAGACATGCGCGAACCAGGGCGTATCCGCATGCGTCCACAGCCAGTCGATCGCGGCGTCAGCGATGAACGCCGTCTCCGAATGCGCTGCCGTGAACCGTGCCGGACCGCCCAGACGGCCATCTTCAGGCGCATAGGCCGCGCGCGGCGTGTCAAGGCCGCGATAGCCGAGCCGGCGCAATTGCGCGAGCCAGGGCTTCGCATCTTCGAGCAGCAATTGCCCGACATCGTAGCCGGGCAGCACGCCTTCATAACTGAACAGGCGCGGATCGCGCGGCGCCAGGCCTTCGGGATCGGGGCTGGTGTCGGTGTAGCCGAACAGCACCGGCGCATAGCCGGCCTTGCGCGCCTCCAGCGCCATGTTGGCGTGCCGGCGATCGAGCGGCGTGCCGTTCACCACGCTGCGATGATTGTGCAGATAGAGCCCGGTATGCAGGCTCGCGCGCGCGGGCCCGCACGGCGACGTCACCGTGTAATGCCGCCGGAACCACGCGCCCTCGGCGGCAAGGCGATCGAGAACCGGCGTCCGGACGCAATGCCCGGCGATTCCCAGCGTGTCGCCGCGCCATTGATCGGCGGTGATCAG
>JANNTF010000823.1:0-2934 GCA_031403455.1 Alphaproteobacteria bacterium
CAGGCCGACCACCGCCCATTTCGACGCGGCATAAGGGGTGCGCAGCGGATAGCCCAGGCGGCCCGCGACCGAGGAGAGATTCACGATCGAGCCGCCGCCGGCTGCCTTGAGCAACGGCACGAACTTGCGCGTGCAATAGAACATGCCGTTCAGATTGATCGCGATCGTCTTGTCCCAGGCCTCGATCGCGATGTCCTCGACCTTCTGCGTCGGACCGGCGATGCCGGCATTGTTGACCAGGATGTCGAGTCCGCCGAGCGCTGCGTGCGCCGCCGTGAACAGCGCGTCGACCTGGCGCGCATCGGCGACATCGGCGAGGACTCCCGCGGCGCCAGGATTCTCCTGGAGGAAATCGGCCAGCGCCGTCTTGTCGACATCGCACACGAAGACGCGCGCGCCCGCGGCGATGAAGCGCCGCGCGATCGTGCGTCCAATGCCGGCAGCGCCGGCCGTGACCAGCGCGCGCTGGCCTTGGAGTGGTTCGGTCATTGCGTTTCTTCCCCCGGATCTGTCCGCTGCATTCAGGCTCACGCACGCGGCGTTTGGCAAGCGCGACGGTGAGCGACTAGGTTGCCCCGGCATGAACGAGGGGGCCCAGGGCGATGTGACGACACGGCGCAATCTTGTCGCGGGCGGGCGTGTCGAAGGCGGGGTGCGCATCCGGCTGCGCGACGATGACGGCGTCACGCGGCTCGCCGAACTCTGGCATCACGATCCGATGCGCGTGCTGCTGCCGGAGCCGATCGACGATGCGCTGCCGCATGTCGTGCTGCTGAACACTTCAGGCGGATTGGTCGGCGGTGACACGCTCGATGTGAAGGTGACCTTGGGCGCGCGGGCCCGCGCCTTG
This sequence comes from Alphaproteobacteria bacterium, assembly GCA_031403455.1. GTDB lineage: Bacteria > Pseudomonadota > Alphaproteobacteria > CACIAM-22H2 > CACIAM-22H2 > CAIOSQ01. Next base: position 851 of record JANNTF010000823.1, read on the forward strand.
GTGACGGGCCAGGCCGCCGAGAAGCTCTACCGCTCGGCCGGCGCGGACGTGCGAGTCGACAATCATCTCGAGATCGGCGAGGGCGGCTGGCTGGAATGGCTGCCGCAGGAGACGATCCTGTTCGATCGCAGCCGGCTGCGGCGGAGACTGACGCTCGACCTCGCGGCGACGGCCCGCGCCCTCGCCGGCGAGCTCCTCGTCTTCGGCCGGCGCGCGCGCGGCGAGATCATCACGGAGCTGGTCCTGCACGATGCCTGGATCGTCAGACGTGCGGGGCGGCTGGTCTGGACGGATGCGCTGCGGCTCGATCGTGATGTGCGCGCTATTCTCGCTTCGCCTTTCACCTTCGCCGGCGCGGCGGCCATGGCGACTCTTGTCTATGCAGCACCCGATGCGCACACGCAGCTCGAGCCGGTGCGCGAGGTGCTTGCCGAAGAACAGGGCATGGCTGCCACGAGTTTGGGCGAAATCCTGCTCGTGCGCGGTCTCGCCACCGATGTGCCCGCTTTGCGCCGGAGCTTCGCGCGGGTGTGGTGTCTGTTGCGCAGCCGCGCCGGCGGACTTCCCGCGCGTCTCCCGCGCCTGTGGCATATTTGATGCAACTTTATGGGCACAGATTCGGGAGTAGGCGATGAACCTGACGCCGCGCGAGAAGGACAAGCTGCTGGTGGCGATGGCCGCGATCGTCGCGCGCCGCCGCCTGGAGCGCGGCGTGAAGCTCAATCATCCCGAGGCGATCGCCATCATCAGCGATCACGTGGTCGAGGGCGCGCGCGACGGAAACAGCGTCGCCGATCTCATGAAATCAGGCGCCGAAGTGATCTCGCGCGCGCAGGTCATGGAGGGCGTGGCCGAGATGATCCACGACATCCAGGTCGAGGCGACGTTTCCCGACGGAACGAAGCTCGTCACCGTCCATCTTCCCATCCGGTGAGTCCCATGAAGCCAGGTGAATATCTGCTCGGTCGCGGCGAGATCGAACTCAACGCGGGTCGCGCGACGGCGACGCTCAGCATCGACAACACCGGCGACCGACCGATCCAGGTCGGTTCGCATTATCATTTCTTCGAGACCAATGCGGCGCTGCGCTTCGATCGCGCCCAGTCGCGCGGCATGCGGCTCGACATTCCCGCGGGCACGGCGGTGCGGTTCGAGCCTGGGCAGACGCGCGAGGTGCGGCTCGTGGCCTATGCCGGCGACCGCGTCGTGCACGGGTTTCGCGGCCTGGTGAATGGCAGGCTCGATGCGAAGAAGCCGACACGCAAGAAGGGGCGCTGAGCCATGGCCATCAGGATCAGTCGCGCGTCCTATGCCGGCATGTACGGGCCGACGACGGGCGATCGCGTTCGTCTCGCCGACACCGATCTGATCATCGAGGTCGAGAAGGATTTCACGATCTACGGCGAGGAGGTGAAGTTCGGCGGCGGCAAGGTGATCCGCGACGGCATGGGCCAGTCGCAGCGCAGCCGCGCCCAGGGCGCCGTCGACACGGTGATCACCAATGCGCTGATCGTCGATGCGAGCGGGATCTACAAGGCCGATATCGGCCTGCGCGACGGCCGGATCCAGGCGATCGGCAAGGCCGGCAATCCGGACATCCAGCCCGGTGTCGACATCGTCATCGGTCCCGGCACCGAGGTGATCGCGGGCGAGAACAAGATCGTGACCGCGGGCGGCATCGACAGCCACATCCATCTGATCTGTCCGCAGCAGATCGAGGACGCGCTCTATTCCGGCATCACCACGATGCTCGGCGGCGGCACGGGACCCTCGGCCGGCACCTCCGCGACGACGTGCACGCCTGGCCCCTGGCACATGGCGCGCATCATCGAGGCGGCGGAGGGATTGCCGGTCAATCTCGGTTTCTTCGGCAAGGGCAATGCCTCGGCCGAGGCGCCGCTCATCGAGATGGTCAAGGCTGGCGCGATCGGGCTCAAGCTGCACGAGGATTGGGGCACGACGCCCAACGCCATCGATGTCTGCCTCAACGTCGCCGAGAAGATGGACGTGCAGGTCGCGATCCACAGCGACACGCTCAACGAATCGGGCTTCGTGGAGGACACGGTCGCCGCGTTCAAGGGCCG
>JANNTF010000824.1:0-1778 GCA_031403455.1 Alphaproteobacteria bacterium
GAAGCTGAGCGTCATCGGCGAAAGCAGGTTCAGGCGGATGGTGTCGGCGAGGTCCATATCGGGCGCGAGGGAGATAGCATGCTCGTGCTTGCCTGCAACCCCGTGGTTTGCTTTGACACCTCAACCGGCATCGAGCTACTCGGTCCGCATGCGCAAGACGCGCCAAGCTTCACTCGTGCTGGGAGCGATCCTGGTGGTCGCCGCGGAGTTCGCCATCGCCGCGTCCGCCGACGCGCCGAAGCTGGACGGCGCCCGGCTCGGGGGGCTCTGGATCTCGCCCTTCCTCGCCATTCTGCTTTCGATCGCCGTCTTACCATTGGCCGCGCCTCGGTTCTGGCATCGACATTTCGGGAAGATCTCGATCGCTTGCGCGGCCGCGTTCCTGTTGCCGGCCGCAATGCTGTATGGCATCGAAACCGCCGCCTTCGAGTTCGTGCACGCGATGCTGCTCGAATACATTCCGTTCATCGTGCTGCTGCTCGCGCTCTACACCATCGCCGGCGGCATTCGGATCACCGGTGGTTTCGTCGGCAGTCCCGCGGTCAATACCGGGCTGCTCGCCTTCGGCACGGTCATCGCGAGTTGCACGGGCACGACCGGCGCCTGCATGCTGCTGATCCAGCCGATCATCCGCGCCAATCTCTGGCGGGCGCGCAAGACCCATGTCTTCGTCTTCTTCATCTTCCTGGTCGGTAATATCGGCGGCGCGCTCACACCGCTCGGCGATCCGCCGCTCTTCATCGGCTTCCTCGAAGGCATCGATTTCTTCTGGACCACGCGCTGGATGGCCATGCCGATGGTCGTGATGGCCGTGCCGCTCCTGATCGCCTTCTATCTGCTCGACTCGTATCGCCATCGTCACGAAGGACCGGCGCCGGCCTCGCTCACCGCTGACGGCGAGACCTTCGGCGTCGATGGCAAGGTCAATCTCCTGCTGCTGGGCGGCGTGATCGCCGTGGTGCTGCTCAGCGGTGCGTGGCAATCCGGCGTGAGCTTCGTGATGTTCCACACCGCCGAGAGTCTGGAGGCCGCCGCACGCACGATCGCTCTGCTCGGCCTGACGCTGCTGTCGGTATGGCTGACGCGCGCAGAGACGCGCGCGCGCAACGACTTCGACTGGTTCCCGATCGTCGAAGTCGCGAAGCTCTTCATCGGGATCTTCGTCACGATCATCCCCGTGCTGGCGATCGTGCGTGCGGGCGAGTCGGGTGTCGCCAGCAGTCTCGTCGGCCTGCTCGCCGCAGACGGCCGGCCGAACGACGCCATGTACTTCTGGATCACGGGGTTGTTGTCGGCTTTCCTCGACAACGCGCCCACCTACCTCCTGTTCTTCAACTTCGCCGGCGGCGACCCGGAGGCGCTGATGGGGCCGTTCGCCTCGACGCTGCTCGCGATCTCGGCCGGCGCGGTGTTCTTCGGGGCGTTCAGCTACATCGGCAACGCGCCCAACTTCATGGTCAAGTCGATCTGCGAGCGCCGCGGCATCGCGATGCCGAGCTTCTTCGGGTTCCTCGGGTGGTCGGCACTCTTCCTGCTGCCGCTGTTCATCCTCGTGAGCATTCTCTTCTTTGCTTGACGCGGCCGCTGCCGCGCGGACAGCCTCCGTCGCGTCACGGCAGAGCAGCGGGCAGAGGTCACAACATGAGTGGATTGGCAGGATTGGGGATGCGCGCCGGCGGTCATCAGGAAAGGCAGGATGACCAACCCCGACCATGCGGCGGAGATCTTGCCGAAATGATGGTGCCACAGCGATGGCACGGCCAGCGGCAGGATGGCGA
>JANNTF010000825.1:0-3208 GCA_031403455.1 Alphaproteobacteria bacterium
GCCACACTTGTTGATCCCGAACATGCGTCGAGGCGCTTGGGTTCGCCGCTCATGAACGCCCTCTTGCCCCCTGGAATGTCGCCGTGCGGAATGTCGCCCCCGGAAATCCTCCCGCCCGACAGGCTCGATCGCGCGCTCGCCGAATGCGATCTGGTTGGCGTCTTCGATCTGCTCGCCGAGCTTCACGGCGCGGTCGATGCCGTGGCCGCGCCCGGTCGCGGCGCGCTGAGCTTCGCGGCGCTGCCCCCAGCGCTGGCCGCGATCAAATCCGCGCTGAACGAACGCGGGATCGGCCGCGGCGATTTGGTCGTCCTCGCCGCGCCGAACGGACCCGAGGCGGCGCTGTGCTGTGTGGCGCTCACCGCGAGCGCGATCGCCGCGCCGCTCAACGCCACCTATACCGCGGACGAGTATCACCGCTATCTCGACCGCTTGCAGCCGCGCGCAGTCATCGTGCTGCGCGACCATGCGACGGCGATCCGTGCGGCGGCCGGCGCGCGCGGCATTCCCGTGTTCGCTCTCGGCCCCGATCTCGCCGCGCCCGCCGGGACATTCCAGCTGGATGGCGACGCGGCGCGCCAGTGTCGGGACTCGCAATGGAACGGTCGCGACGACATCGCCATGGTGTTGCACACGTCCGGCACGACCGCGCAGCAGAAGCTGGTGCCGCTGCGGCTCCGCCACCTCATGCACCCGGCGCGCGACATGCGCCGGACCCTCGCGCTCGGTCCGGGCGATGTTTCGCTCCATGTCATGCCGCTGTATCACGGGCATGGTGCGCGCGCGGCGCTGCTCCAGCCTTTGCTGGCGGGCAGCACCGTGGTGTGTCTGCCGCGCTTCTCGGCCGATGATTTTCTGGCGCAGCTCCGCACCCACGGCGCCACCTGGTACACGGCCAGCTACACGATCCACAAAGCGGTGCTCGACCTGCTGCGCGATCGACCCGATGCCGCGCGCGGCGTGCGCCTGCGCTTGATCCGCTCGGGCTCGGGACGGCTTGATCCGGCCATCATGGCCGGGCTGGAAGCGGCGCTCGGGACCGTGGTCATCGAGCGCTACGGTCAATCGGAGACCGGCACGGTGGCGATCAATCCGCTGCCGCCCGGACGTCGCAAGCCCGGCAGCGTCGGCCGGCCGGAAGGCACGGAGATCGTCATCCGCTCGCCCAGCGACGGCACGCATCTGCCCGTTGGCATGGACGGCGAGGTGATCCTCCGCGGGCCCGGCGTGTTCGACGGCTATCTCGACGATCCCGCGGCGAATGCGGCCGCTTTCGTCGATGGCTGGTTCCGCACCGGCGATCTCGGCCGCTTCGACGCCGAGGGCTATCTCACGATCACCGGTCGCATCAAGGAGATGATCAATCGCGGCGGCGAGAAGGTGAGCCCGATGGAGGTCGAGGCCGCGCTGGCGCGTCATCCGGCGATCCGCTCGGCCTGCGCTTTCGCGATCGCGCATCCGCGTCTGGGCGAGGACGTCGCGGCTGCGGTGATCGCCGTCGACGGCGCCACGCTCAGCGAGGACGACATCCTCGCCTTCGCCGCCGAGACGCTCGCCGAGTTCAAGGTGCCCAGGCGGGTGTTCTTCGTCGCGTCCTTTGCAACGGGTCCGACGCATAAGATCGATCGGCGCGCCGTCGCCAGGGATTGCCTCGCAAGCGAGCCGCCGAGCGCTGTCGACGATCTACCGCAGGATCCGGCGCCGCACGCCGCGATCCGCCGGCGTCTCGAGCCGCTGTGGCGCGCCGTGCTGAGACTCGACGCGATCCCCGCGCGCCGCGATTTCTTCCTGCTCGGCGGCGACTCGCTTTCCGCCGCGCAGCTCGTGGCGCTGATCGCCCGCGAGTTCGGCATCGAGCTGCCGCTGCGTGCGGTGTTCCGCGAGGCGCGCACGCTCGCCCGCATGGCGGCGGCGATCGCGGCCCTTGAAACGGCCGCGACCGGCGCCCCGCCTTCGCGGCACGTGACCATCGAGCGCCGGGTCGCAGGCGCGCGCATCCCCCTTTCCTTCGCCCAGGAGCAGCTCTGGCTCCATGATCGGCTGCAGCCGGACAGCGACGCGTACAACGTCAGGCGTGTCGCGCGCTTGCGGGGCGCGCTCGACATCGGCGCCCTGGAAAGCGCGCTGACGGCGATGGTCGCGCGGCACGAGATCCTGCGCACGATTTTCGCGGTCGCCGACGGCATGCCGCATCAGGTCGTGCATCCCGAGGGCGCCGTGCCGCTCCCCGTGACCGATCTGTCCGCGCTGACCGGCGACGAGATCCAGCGGATCATCGCGACGGAAACCCGACGGCCCTTCGACCTCGCCGCCGGCCCGCTCCTGCGCGCCGCGCTGTGGCGGCTCGGCCCTGACGAGCATGTCTTCATGTTGACTGTGCACCACATCCTCGTGGACGGCGGCGCGATGCGACTCCTCAGCCGCGACCTCGCGGCCTTCTACGCGCATTTCTCGACGGGCGCCGGCGACATCCCACGGGCGCCGGCGATTCAGTTCGCCGATTTCGCGATCTGGGATCGCGGGCTGCTCGAGCGTGGGGAGCTGAGCCGGCAGCTCGAATTCTGGCGCGGCGAACTGATCGAGGTCAGCGAACTCGATTTGCCGAGGGACCGGCCGCGGCCGCCGATGCCGATCGCCACCGGCATCCGGCTGCGGCATTCGCTGGCGCGCGTCGATCTCCGGCGCCTGCGCCTGCTCGCCCGATCGGAGGGCACGTCGCTGTTCGGCGTGTTGCTCGCGGCGGTCGATGTCCTGCTGCACCGCTGCACCGGCGCCACGGACATCGTCGTCGGCTCGCCGTTCTCGCGGCGATCGCACCCTGTCCTGAACGGCGTCTTGGGCATGCTGATCAACCTACTGCCGATCCGCTCCGACCTGTCGGGCAATCCCGAATTCCGCATTTTGCTGCGGCAAGTCTGCGCCCGCATCTTCGCGGCGATCGAACATCAGGATGCGCCGCTGACCAAGATCCTGGACACCGCCGGCATCGCGCGCAATCCGGAGCGCCATCCGCTGTTCCAGACCGTCGCGTTGCTGGCCACCGACGATGTCTGGTCGATCACCCTGCCGGGCGTCGCGAGCGAGATGCTGACCGCCGATGACGGGACGACGAAGTTCGAGCTGCTGTTCTCGTTCATCGAAGGCGATGATCGGTTGGAGATGGTCCTGCACTGAACGACTCGTGGGCGCGCTCGTTGATCAGCGAGCG
>JANNTF010000826.1:0-1406 GCA_031403455.1 Alphaproteobacteria bacterium
GATTGACCCCGATCCTGACCACGCCCGCCTTCAGGATCTCGTCGAGAGTCGCCGCCTGGGCGAGCGCCATGCCCGAGACGGCGAAGGTCAAACAGGCCAGCCAAAGAAATGCTCTGCGCATCGTCGTCTCCATCATCGCCAGGGGATCAGAAATACGGCGTCACACCGGTCGCCGCGAACATCTTCACGCCGAACCATTTCTCCCAGCTGCGATCGATGAAGCCGGAGCGATGGAGGTCGAACAGCGCCACGTTGAGCCAATCGGTGAGCGAGCGGCTGTTCTTCGCGACGCCGAGACAGCAGTAATATACATCGACCGGAGTCTCCAGAACCTTCCATTTCGTGCCGCGCTGGTTGTTCATCAGGCCGCCGACGAAATCGAGCACGTCGACCATCGCATCGCCGCGGCCCTGCGCCAGCGCCCGGATCGCGTCGGGGTAGTTGTCGAGCAGCGTCACCTTGGCTTTCGGCGCATTGCGCTCGATCCACTGCACCGGCGTGGTGCCGCGGACCTGGATCAACCCGACCTTGTCGTCGTTCAGCTCCTGCCACGTCGTGAACGGCTTCCCCTCGACGGTCAGCACGCCGAGGATTTCCGTGTGCACCGGCACGGTGAAGTCGATGACCTTCGCGCGCTCCGGCGTGCGCGTCATCGCGCCCATCACGAAATCGATGCGGCCCGAGGCGACGAACGGAATGCGGTCGGGCGAGCCGACCTGGACGAGTTCGAGCTCGGCGCCGAGCATCTTGGCAAGTTCGCGCGCGACATCGACATCGAACCCCTCGAGCTCGTTCTTGTCGCTGAACTTGGCGAGGGGTGGCAGCGTCGGATTGACGCCGACGCGCAGCTTCTTGCTCGATAGCACCTCGTCCAGGATCCGCGCCGTGCCGTGACGCGGCGCGACAGCCAGGCCGCCGGCCGCGGCGGCCCCCAGAAACAGGCCGCGACGATGAATGCGTTGCTCAGACATGGAAGCCTCCTTGCACGATGATTCCTGCGCGCCGCGATGGCGTTCGCAATCGCGGCAAGCAAACCCTTCGCGCCAGCCCATGTCACGCGAAATCCTGTCGGCCCTAAGCGTTGCGTGCTGCCCGTTCGGCGGGCATGGTGCCGCCGCATTGACCATGCCCCACCGAATTCTCGATGCAACGATTCTCCGGCCCGAACAGGTCACGATCGCCGTGAACGGTGCGCCGGTCGCCGCGACGCCTGGCGAGAGCGTCGCGACCGCGCTGCTTGCCGCGGGAATGACCGTGTGGCGCAGATCGCCGCGCGCACGCACGCCGCGCGGCGCATTCTGCCTCATGGGCGTGTGCCAGGAATGCATCGTCAGGATCGATGGCCGCCGCGCGGTGGCCTGCCAGGAGAGCGTGCGCGCGGGGCTGATCATCGAGCTCGATTGGCC
>JANNTF010000827.1:0-3390 GCA_031403455.1 Alphaproteobacteria bacterium
ATCGTGTCACCGATCCGGGTGTCGCTGTCGGCCGATCCGGTCGAGGAGATCAAAGCCGGATTCGAGATCGTCAAGGCGCTCGGCCTGCGTCGACGCGGGATTACGGTGATCGCGTGTCCGTCCTGCGCGCGTCAGCAATTCAACGTCATCAAGACGGTCGAGCGGCTGGAGGAGCGCCTCGCGCATATCTCGACGCCACTGACCGTGTCGGTGATCGGCTGCGTCGTGAATGGTCCGGGCGAGGCGGCGCAGACCGATATCGGATTCACCGGCGGCGGCAACAACACGCACATGATCTATGTATCAGGCCGGCAGGATCATCGGGTGAAAGACGTGGACATCGTCGAGCACCTCGCCGAGATGGTCGAACGAAAAGTGGCTGCGATCGTCGCGAGCGAGAAAGCGGCCCAAGCAGTCGCGGAGTAGGAAGCGCCGATGGCCAAGTTGCAGTCTGTGCGTGGGACGCACGATCTCATGCCGGTCGAAGCCAGGCGCCATCGCGCCGTGGGCGAGACTGCCCGTCGCGTCGCGGGGCTGCATGGGTATGACGAGATCGTCACACCGATCTTCGAGTTCTCGGAAGTCTTCAAGCGTTCCCTGGGCGACACCACCGATGTCGTGACGAAGGAGATGTACAGCTTCGTCGACAAGGGCGGCGACGAGATCACCTTGCGCCCCGAGAATACCGCGGGCGTGGTGCGCGCCGTTTTGGCCAATGGTCTGCTGCAACAGGCGCCGCTCAAGTATTTCTACGTCGGCCCCATGTTCCGTTACGAGCGGCCGCAGAAGGGAAGGCAACGGCAATTCCATCAGATCGGTATCGAGCTGATCGGCGTGCCTGAGCCGCTCGGCGACGTCGAGGTGATCGCGTGCGGCTGGTCGATCCTGAAGGCGCTCGGCATGGGGGACAAGATCACGCTCGAGATCAATACGCTGGGCGACGGCGAGAGCAGGGCTGCGTATCGCGAGGCGCTCGTCGCCTATTTCAGCGCGCATGCGGGCAAGCTTTCGCCGGATAGCCAGATGCGATTGGCGCGCAATCCGCTGCGCATCCTCGACTCGAAGGACGAAGGCGACCGTGTGCTGGTCGCTGGCGCGCCGAGCTTCGATTCGCATCTGACGCCTGCTGCGCGTGATTTCTTCGCGCGCGTCACCGGCGGGCTCGACGCTCTGGGACTGACGTATCAGGTCAATCAACGGCTCGTGCGTGGGCTCGACTACTACTGCCACACGGCGTTCGAGTTCACGACCACGGCGCTCGGCGCGCAAGGCACCGTGATGGCGGGCGGCCGGTACGATGGGTTGATCGAACAGATGGGCGGTCCGTCGACGGCCGGCGTCGGTTGGGCGGCCGGTGTCGAGCGCCTCGCGATGTTGCTCGCGGTCGAACCGGAGGCCCCACGTCCGGTGGCGTTGGTGCCTTTGGGTGAGACGGCCGAGGCCGCGGCGTTGGGTATCGCGGATCGGCTGCGCGCCGCGGGCCTGCGCGTCGAGCTGGGCTATCGCGGCAATCTCAAACGCCGGCTCGAGAACGCCAACAAGCGCGCCGCCTGGGCGGCGGTCATTCTTGGCGAGGACGAGCTCGCTCGCGGCGTGGCTGCGCTCAAGGATCTCGACTCTGGGGAGCAGGCGGAGGTGCCGCTGGCGGAGCTCGAGGCGCGGCTAAAGCGCGATCGCTAGCGCCATGGTGACCGAGCCGGCCGCGTCCCGGGACGCGCTGCCGGGGCTCGCCGTCATCGGTCTCGATCACCGGACGGCGTCGCCGGCGCTGCGCGACGTGCTGTTCATCGCGGAGCCGGATCTTCCGGCATTCCACGACGCGCTGCGTCGCGCCGGCATCGTCCAGGCCGTCGTGCTGTCGACGTGTGACCGCTTGGAAGTCCAGCTCAGCGATCATGATCCGGAGGCGGCGAGTGCGCGCGTGGCGCAGATCATCGCGCAGCGCGCGATGGCCGGCGGGATCGGCGATCCGGAGGCCATGCGGATCCGTCTCGGTGCCCGCGCCATCGGCCATATCTTTCGCGTTGCCGCCTCACTCGAAAGCCACGTAGCGGGCGAGTCGCAGATTCTCGGACAGATCAAGGAGGCCGATCGCCGCGCACGCGCGTGCGGGATGATGGGGCCCGAGCTTGATGGCGTGCTGCAGGCCGCTTACGCGGCGGCGAAACGCGTGCGCAACGAGACGACGATTGGTGAGCGCCCAACATCGATGGCGGCAGCGGCGGTCGGGCTCGCGCGCGATGTCCATGGTGACCTCGCGCGAGTACGCGCGCTGGTGATCGGAACGGGCGAACTCGGTGAGGTGATGATCGAGCATCTGCGCGGTGCAGGGCTCAGGGATGCCGTTCAGACCGATCCCAATCCCGCGCGTGCTGCAGATCAGGGGCGGCGGCTTTCACTTGCCACGGCCGATTTCGGGTTGCTGGCGGATCTATTGGCCGAGGCCGATATCGTTATCGCCGCCGTTGGGCTCGGACGGATCCTCATCGATCGCAGTGCGATCGATCGAGCGTCGCAGCGGCGTCGCCGTCGTCCGGTGCTCGTGCTCGACTTCGCCGTACCCAACGATGTCGACACGGGGATCGAGTCCGTCGACGGCGTCTTTCGCTATGACACCGAGGATCTGGAGCGTCTCGCTATGCAGGGGCGAGTTGGCCGCGAGCGCGAAATCGCCGCTGCAGCCAACATCGTGGAATTTGAAGTCGCGCGCTTCGTTGCGGCGCGCGCCAGCCGTGCTGCTGTCCCGGCGATCGCGACACTGCGACGGCGGTTCGAGGCGGAGCGCGCGCGTGCCTTGGCGGATTTCGGTGGTGATGCTGCGCGTGCGACCGAGTTGATGATGAGCCGCCTCCTTCATCAACCGCAGGAAAAGCTGCGCGCGCTCGCGGCATCCGATGCCGACGCCTCGACGCGCGCGGCGGCCGAGCGGATGGTGCGCATGTTGTTCGGTGTCGACGAGGGAGGCGAGGGGCCGTGAGTCTGGATGCCAAGCTGAGCACGGTCGTCGCTCGCCACGACGAGATCAAGGCGCGGATGGCGGAGCCGGCGCTCGATCCCCGGATGTTCCACAGACTGGCAAAGGAGCATTCGGATCTCGAGCCGATGGTGGCGGCGATCCGCGAGCTTCAGCAATTTCGTCATGAACTTGGCGACCTGGCTGGGCTGCTCGCCGACACGAAGGGCGATCCGGAGATAAGGGCGCTGGCCGAAGCTGAGTTCTATGCGCTCAAGGCGCTCTTGCCGGATCTCGAACGCCGGCTGCAGTTGATGCTGCTACCCAAGGACGCGGCCGACGACAAGAACGCGATTATCGAGATCAGAGCGGGAACGGGCGGAGAAGAGGCGGCGCTGTTCGCATCAGAGCTCTTTCGGATGTATCAGCGTTATGCC
>JANNTF010000828.1:0-5606 GCA_031403455.1 Alphaproteobacteria bacterium
CGTCGGGCGGCGACATGGTCGCGCCGACGCGCATCGAGGGCCTGCTCGCGCTGCAGCCGGAAATCGCCCAGGCGATGGTCTACGGCGACCGGCGGCCCTTTCTGGTGGCGCTGGTCGTGCCGCGGGAGGAACTCAGCGGCAAGCTCGCGGATGATCAGGCGCTGCGCGCCGCCGTCGACACGGCGATCACGCGGGTGAACAAGCAGGTGCAGGGCGGCGAGCGCATCCGCAAATTCATGATCTCGCGCGATCCCTTCACCGTCGCCAACGAACTCATGACGCCGACGATGAAGATCAAGCGTCACAAGATCCGCGCGGCCTATGGCGAGGCGCTCGATGCGCTCTATCGCTGACGCCGCGCGCGGTCCGGCCTGACTGATCGGGCAATGGCGCTGAACGACGATCCGCTGGAGCGACGCCTCGCCGTGATCCTGGCCGCCGATGTTGCGGCCTATAGCCGCCTCGTCGCCCAAGACGAGGAAGGCGCGATCCGCGCCTTGCGCGAACGTCGCCGCGTGCTCGACGCCGCGATCGCCGCGCATGGCGGCCGGATCGCCAATACGGCGGGCGACAGCGTGATCGCGGAATTCTCCAGCGCCGTCGCCGCCGTGACAGCGGCGCTCGTCGCGCAGCAGGAACTGGCCGCCGCGAATGCGCCGCTGCCGCCGGACCGGCGCGTGGTGTTTCGCATCGGCATCAATCTCGGCGAGGTGATCGCGCAGGGTCGGGATCTGCTGGGTGACGGTGTGAATGTCGCGGCCCGGATCCAGCAGGAGAGCACGCCCGGCAGCGTCTGGCTTTCAGCCAAGGTGCACGACGAGATTCGCGGCCGGATCCAGGCGCAGCTGACCGCGCGGGGCGAGCGCCGCATGAAGAATCTCCCCGAGGCGATCATGCTCTATGAGGCGTCGCTCGGCGCGCCGATCGCGGCGGCGCAGCGACCACGCCTGTCGGCGCCGTTGCTGATCATCCTCGCGCTCGGTGCTGCGATTGGCGGCGGCGCGCTGTGGTGGCAATTCGGGCCCGTCACGCCGATCGCCCCGACTGCGCTGGTTCCCCCCGCGCAGGAGAGTCTCGCGGGCGCGACCATCGCCGTCCTGCCGTTCGCCAATCTCAGCGGCGACGCAACGCAGGATTATTTCAGCGCCGGCGTCACCGAGGATCTCATCGCGGCGCTTGGCCGCTTCACGTCGCTGCATGTCCTGGCGCGTCGCGCCGTTCCGGCACTCGAGGGAAAGACACCGACAGCGATCGAACTCGGCCGCCTTCTGGGCGCGCGCTACATCGTCGAAGGCAGCGTGCGGCGCGGCGGCGATCGCGTTCGAGCGACGATCCGCCTCGTCGAGGCGCCCGACGGCCGGGTGCTGTGGTCGGGCCAATTCGACGAGGAGATGAAGGAGGTCTTCGCCGTCCAGGATCGGATCGCACGCAATGTCGCTGGCGCCCTGGCGTCGAATGTCCAGCGCGTCGAGCAGCTTCGCGCCCTGGCCAAGCCGACCGAGAATCTCGACGCCTATGACGCCGTGCTGCGCGCGCGCGCCGAACTGGATCGACATACCCGCGCCGCCAACCGCGAGGCCCGCCGGCTCTTCGAGCGCGCGATCGAGCTCGATCCGCGCTACGCCGCGGCCTATGCTGGCCTTGCCCGCGCCCTGCATCAGATGGCCGCCTTCGGCTGGACCGAGTTTCCAGAAGACGCGGTGACGCGCTCCGAACAGCATGGCCAGCAGGCGCTGGCGCTCGATCCATCCAGCGTCGAAGCATTGAACATGCTATCGGCGGTCTATACCCGCACCTCACGCTACGATCGCGCCCGCGACGCCAGCGAGCGCGCGGTCGCGCTCAACCCCAGCGATGCAGAGGGTTGGTATTACCTGGCCGCGACAAGGACCTGGTCAGGAGAATTTGCCGCCGCGCTGACGGCGTTCGAGCATGCGCTACGCCTCAACCCCAACCCGATCGCCGATTTCTGGCTCGTGAAGGGTTTTGCGCATTACCAGTTGAAGCAGCATCTCCTGGCAATCCGTGCGCTGGAGCGTGGCCTCACGCAATGGCCGCAATATGTCTTCTCCAACGCCCTGCTCGCCGCCGCCTTTGCCGAGGCAAATCGTCAGGATGAAGCCCTTCAGCAGGCGCAGATCGTGCGTCGCCTCATCCCTGGTTTCGATCCCAATCAGTTCGGATCGCGCTTCCTTGACCCGAACCATCACCGCTATGTGGTCGAAGGTATGGCGCGCGCCGGGTTGCGTTGAGCGCGCGCCGTCATTTTTGCGTTGACTTGCGTTGCAGATTCTTCCAATTCGCCGCCGCCTCATCGCGGCGCGAATTGTCGGCGAGAAACCGCGTCGACCCGCTCGGTGCGGCGAACACGAACAGCCGTCCATCCTGAATCAGCCAGTTGTTCGGATCAGCTTCGACTTTCTCGCCGACAGACATGCGCATGGCGCAGGAGCCCCCGAATTGCGGAAGGTAGCGATCGGGCTCGGCGCGGAAGAGCTCCAAGTTCTGCATCGACGCGAAATGCCAGCGCGACTCATCCCACACAACCGAATAGGCCGCGCTGCCCTGGACCGGCTTGCCGTCGGTGAAATAAGCCACCGGGTCGTAGCCCTTGAGCGCAACGCGCTGAATCCGTGCCGGCGACTGGGAAGACGCCCTTTGCGCCAGAATCATCGTCGCGGCCGCGAACAAGAACCTGCGCCGTACGATCGACATCATGCCGCTCTCCTTCGCCAATTCCCGGTGAAACAAACCAATGTCCGCAAAACTACCATGCAACGTAGCACAGCGGGCGTCATGCCAGCGTGAACCAGCGGCCGCATGCTACGGGATGCTTGACGCTGTAGGCAGCTCGGTGCGAGCGTGATTGCTGTGAACAGTGATCTTCATCTCGCCCTCCTCCTCCGCGACACCGCGTGCGCCATCCAGCGCCGTTGGTGGTGACGTCCGTCACGTAAGGTTCATTTTCTTTTCCCATTGCTGAGACTGCCATCGTTTCGCGTCTGACCGCGTCGGGTCGACCGATCGATGCTCGCCACACCGGCCTTGCGGTGCGCGCGCCCAACGGCCGCGTGCCGGATCGCCGTAGCCGGAGGAGACCGCCATGCAGACCCGTTTCACGACCGCCGATGGCCTGACGATCCTCATCACGCGCCGCGCCGCCGATGCCGCGACCGCGCTGGATGGCCTCGCCCAGCGGCTGGATGGGACGCGCGGCGGGTTGTTCTCCTCGGGTGTCGACTATCCCGGCCGCTATTCGCGCTGGGCCTTCGGCTTCGCGGATCCGCCGCTGGAGATCATCGGCCAGGACCGCCGTCTGACGATGCGCGCGCTCAACCAACGCGGTGAAACGCTGCTCGCTCTGCTCCTGCCCACCATCAGCGCCGCGCCGGACACACGCCTCGTGTCGCGCGCCACGCATACGCTCGAATTCGAGATCCTGCCGGCGGATCGCCCCTTCACCGAGGAGGAGCGCAGCCTGCAACCCTCGCTGATGTCGCCGCTGCGTCACCTCGTGCGCAGCTTCAAGGGGATGCCGGACCGCTTCCTCGGGCTCTATGGCGCGTTCGGCTACGACCTGCTGTTTCGCTTCGAGCCGATGGCGCTCAAGCATCCGCGCGGCGCCGATGCCAGGGATATCCATCTCTACCTGCCCGATGCGCTGGTCGTGATCGATCGCCGCAAGGAAGAGGCCTTCGCGATCGACTACGAATTCGCGCGCGGCGATGACAGCACGGCGGGCCGCTCGCGCATTGCCTTGCGGCCCTTGGTGCCGCTGGTCCCGGTGCCGCCCGCGGCGCCGGCGATCGAGAGCGATCTCAGCGACGGCGCCTATGCCGCGATGGTCGACCGCGCGCGCGAGCGCATCCGCGTCGGCGACATCTTCGAGGTCGTGCTCAGCCGAACCTTCCACGCGCCCTATGCCGGCGCGCCCTCGCAGCTCTACGAGCGCATGACCAAGATCAATCCGAGCCCCTATGAGTTTCTGATCCAACTTGGGCAGGAACAGCTCGTGGGCACCAGCCCCGAAATGTTCGTGCGGGTCGAGGATGGCCGCGTCGAATCCTGCCCGATCTCCGGCACCGCGCGCCGCGGCGCCGACGCGATGGAGGACGCCGCGCGGTTGAAGGCGCTGATCAACTCGGAGAAGGACGAAGTCGAGTTGACGATGTGCACGGATGTCGATCGCAACGACAAAGCGCGCGTCTGCGTGCCCGGCTCGGTCAAGCTGCTCGCGCGCCGCCAGATCGAGACCTATGCCGGCCTGTTCCACACCGTCGATCACGTGGAGGGACGCTTGCGCGACGGCTTCGACGGCATCGATGCGTTCCTGTCCCACATGTGGGCGGTGACGCTGACCGGCGCGCCCAAGCGCATGGCGGCGACCATCGTGGAGGCCGAGGAGAGCTCGGCGCGCGCCTGGTACGGCGGCGCCGTCGGCGCGCTGCTGTTCAACGGCGACGTCAACACGGGCATCACGATCCGCACCATCAATCTGCGCGATGGCGTCGCGCGCTATCGCGTCGGCTCGACGATCGTCTGGGATTCGACCGGCGCCGAGGAAGAGCGCGAGACGCGGCTGAAATCCACGACTCTGTTCCGCACGCTAGCGCCGGTCACCGCTGCCGTGGTGGCGGCGCCGCGCGCGAAGACCGGCGCCGGCCGCCGGATCGTGCTGATCGACAACGAGGACTCCTTCGTCCACACGCTCGCGGATTATTTCCGGCAGACCGGCGCCGAGGTGACGACCTATCGGCACGGACTCTCGCCCGCCGCGATCATGAAACTGCGGCCCGATCTGGTGGTGCATTCACCGGGCCCCGCGCGGCCCGCGGATTTCGGCGTGCCCGAGCTCGTGCGCGGCTTGGCGGCGCTGGGGATCCCGCAATTCGGCGTGTGCCTCGGCCTCCAGGGAATGGTCGAAGCGTTCGGCGGCGATCTCGACGTGCTCGCGGAGCCGCGCCACGGCAAGACCTGGATGATCGCGCATGACGGCGACGGGTTCTTCCGCGGCCTGCCGCTGCCGGTGACCGTCGGCGCCTATCACTCGCTGACCGCGCGCATGAGCAGCTTCCCGCACAGCGAACTCGTGATCACCGCGATGAACGAGACCGGCCTCGTGATGGCGATCCGCCATCGCCGGCTCCCGATCGCCGCCGTGCAATTCCATCCCGAGTCGATCCTGAGCGCGGCTGGCGGCACCGGCCACGCGCTGATCGACAACGTGATGCGCGAACTCGGTGCCGAGCGCTCGCTGGCCCCGCTCGCGATCGCGGTGTGAGCGCGGCGCGTCACCGCCCCGGCGATCTCGCCGCCGCGAGATCGCCTGTCCCTCCTCAAAGTTGAGGAGGGACGACAACGAACTGCGCAGTCGCCCCGCCTCAACTTTGAGGAGGGGCAGCGCGTGCGAAGCGCGCGCGGGGTGGTGAATCGTCTTGACGCTCTGGGTGTAATATAAATTACACTCCCCGGCATGATCAGTCCCGAACCGCCGCGTGGCGGCACTGCGAGCGTCGGGACGATCGTCCTGCTCACCATCCTCGGCGCGCTCGGGCAGTTCGCGACCAATGTCTATCTGCCGTCCTTCCCGGCCATCGCGCGCGAGC
>JANNTF010000829.1:0-4040 GCA_031403455.1 Alphaproteobacteria bacterium
GCCGCGCAGCTTGGCGATGCTCTGGATCGACTCGCCGATCATGCCCGCCAAGGCGTCGCCGCGATCGCTCGGCGCGACTTCGAGCTTGAACATCATGCTGTCCGCGCTGGCGTCGCGATCGACCACGACGCGGCATTTCAGGATCGCCGCGTGGCGCATGACGATTTCGGCCACCTGGCTCGGATGCACGAACATGCCGCGCACTTTGGTCGTCTGATCGGCGCGCCCCATCCATCCTTTCAGCCGAGCATTCGTGCGCCCGCATGCGCTCGTGCCCGGGACCAGCATCGAGAGATCCCCGGTCGCGAAGCGGATCAGCGGATATTCCGGGCCAAGCGCGGTGACCACGACCTCGCCGACCTCGCCGGACGCGACGGGATCACCGGTGCCGGGCCGCAGGATCTCGACGATCACCCATTCATCGATGATCAAGCCGGTGTCGGGCGTCGATTCATAGCCGATCAAGCCGAGATCGGCGGTCGCGTAGCATTGCCGGATCTCGATGCCATGGCCGTTGAGCTCGGCGCGCAGGGCCGACGGCAGCGCTTCGCCCGAAACCAGGGCGCGCTTCAGCGAGGAGAGATCGCTGCCGAGTTCCTTGCCCTTGTCGAGGATGATCTTGAGGAAGGACGGCGTGCCGACATAGCCGACGGGCTTCACGTCGGCGATGGTCCTCACCTGCTGCTCGGTATTGCCGACGCCGGCGGGAATCACGGTGCAGCCGATCGCGTGTGCGCCGCTCTCCAGCATCATGCCGGCCGGCGTGAAATGGTAGCTGAAGCAATTCTGGATGACATCGCGGCGGCGAAATCCGGCGGCATGCAGCGCGCGCCCGAAGCGCCACCAATCGTCGCGGCGCCCTTCCGGATCGTAGATCGGCCCGGGCGACACGAAGATCCGGGCGAGCCTGCCGGTCTTCAGCGCGGTCAAGCCGCCGAAGGGACGATGCGTGTCGGGACCTTCCGACTGCCTGGCCATCAACTCCGATTTGCGCAGCACCGGCAGCTTCGCCAGCGCGGCGCGACTGGTCACCGCGTAGGGATCGATCTCGGCGAGCAGGCTGGCGAAGGCGGGAGCGTTCTTCTTGGCATGCGCGATCTGTTCGACCAGCGCGTTGAATTGCTGGCGCTCGCGCAGCTCCGGATCGCGGTTTTCCAATTCGTCGAACAGCTTGTCGGGCATGGGGGACTCACAGCAGGGACGCCAAGGGCGCAGGGATTCGCGACGAAAACGATAGCGCGATGCGCGGGCCCGCGCTGGAACTCTTCCGCGCGGACCACCGGTTCGTCCAGCGTCACGCCAGCCAGCGTTTGCGGCGCTTGTAGTGCTTGACGTCGCGGAAGCTGTTGCCGCCGCCGCCCCGGCGTCATGGCGTGCGCAGACATGTCACGGGATCGAGACGCGCGGCGCGCCAGGCCGGGTAGAAACCGAAGAACAAGCCTGTCATCACGGCGATCGACGCGACGGTCGCCACCCAGCCGCTGGAGATCACGGGTTGGGCCAACCCTCCAGCATTGATCGCCCACACGGCGAACAGCCCCACCAGCGCGCCCGCCAAGGCGCCGCAGCCAGCAATCATCGCCGCTTCGATCAGGAACTGCCCGAGGATGTCGCGGCGCCGCGCGCCCACGGCGAGCCGAACGCCGATCTCGGGAATGCGTTCGGTCACTGCGATCAGCATGGTGTTCATGATGCCGGCGCCGCTGGTGATGATGGCGAGCGCGCCGGCGATGGTGACGAGCAGGCCGAGCGTGCGGGTCGTCTCCGTCTGGGCGAGCCACAGCTCGGTGTGGGCGCGGACCTGGAAATCGTCACCGCGCAATTCATTGTTTGCGCGGCGCCGGCGCATCGCATCGTTCACCGCCTGTTCGCTCGCATCCATGTCCGCCCCTTCGGCGAATCTGACGAGGATGAGGTTCACGCTGCGCGCCTGAAACGCGGCTGGATTGGTCACGCTCTGGACCGTCCTGACGAACGGCTGCGGCTCGCCGGGTCCGCGGAATCGGTCGCGTCCGGAAATCGCGCTGACGCGCTTGAAATCGGGGCTGAGCTGCGTGTTCAGCCGCAGCCGCGCGGTGGAGAGCGGGATCAGGATGATGTCGTCCTGATCCGTGCCGCCATAGCTCTGACCCTTGGCCTCGAGCACGCCGATGACACGGAAGGGGACATTGCGCAGCCGCATCTCGCGGCCCACGGGCTCCTCGCCGGGGAAGAGCTTCTCGGCGACCGTGGCGCCGATCGTCGCGACCTTGGCCGCGCTCGCCACTTCCTCGTCGTCGAAGAGCCGGCCGCTCGAGGCCGCCCAATTGCGGATCATGAAGAAATCCGGCACGACGCCATGAATGCGTGTCGACCAATTGCGCGCGCCGACGATCGCGCCGCCGCCGCTCCACCACGTGCCGTTGACGGCGAGGACGCCGGGCACCTCGCGCTTGATCACATCCATGTCGTCCTGCGTGAGCGTGGGGCGGCTGCCATAACCGAGACGAACGCCGCCGGTCGACGTCACGCCGGGCGCGATGGAAACCAGATTCGAGCCCAGCGTCTGGATCCGCTTCGCGACCTCGCGCTGCGCCCCGCCGAGGATGGCGATCAGCATGACGACGGCGGCGACTCCGATGGCGGTCATCAGCACGGCGAGCGCCGCGCGTCCCTTGCGGCTGGTCACTGCCGATTGCGCCTCGGCCAATGTGGTCAGCACTCTCATCGCCGATGATGGTCGCGTGTCCCATGGGGCGTTGGGAACAGCTATTTCACAGCAGTTCGGTTTCGCATCGCGGCGCGTGCCGGTAAGGTCGACGACGATGAATTCTTCTTCGACTACTCCGCCGCCGGATGCACCGGCGCCGCGCGGCCCGGCATGGCGGGTTTGGGCGCCGCTGATCACGGTGCTGGTCATTGCCGGCGTGGTGGGCTTCGCGATGTTGCGCCCGGGACCGGAGAGTCTCGGCTATGTCACGGCGCGGCTCGAGACCGGCACGGTGACCAAGCAGGTCGATGCGACGGGCACCGTCGTCGCACGCGGTTCGGTGCAGGTCGGCAGCGAACTTTCCGGCCGCGTGGCGCGCATCGCCGTCGACTTCAATGCGCACGTGGAGCAGGGGCAGCTGCTGGCGGAGCTTGCTTCGGAGATCTACCGGACGCGCGTGACCGAGGCCGAGGCCGATGTCGAACTCGTGCGCGCCCTGCTCGCCGTCGCGCACAGCAAGGCCGAACAGATGAAGGCCGAAGCGGCGAGCGCGCGCTCGCGCATCGAGGGCGCCGATGCCGAGCGCGCCGTCGCCGACGCGGCGCTCACCTTCGCGCGCGTGGAGTTCCAGCGCCGCACCGGGCCGGGACTCGGTCTCGCCGCAAGCGATCGCGATCGCGCGCGCGCGGAGCTTGATCGCGCGGCTGCCCAGCGCCAGGTGGCCGATGCGCTAGCGCGCACGATGCGCGAGGCCGCCGCTGCTTCGGCCGCCGCAATGCGCACCGCGGAGGCCGAAGTGGGGGTCGCCGAGGCCACCGTGCGCCAGCGTCGGGCGGCGCTCGACCGGGCCCGCTTCGATTTCGAGCGCACCGAGGTGCGCGCGCCGATCTCGGGCGTCATCATCGAGCGCAACATCGAAGTCGGGCAGACCGTGGTCGCGAGCCTGCAATCGCCCGTGCTGTTCACGATCGCCCGCGATCTCGGCGAGATGCAGGTCGAGCTCTTCGTCGACGAGGCGGATATCGGATCGTTGCGCGAAGGCCAGGCGGTGGAGTTCCGCGTCGCGGCCCATCCCACGCGCGTCTTCATGGGCGAGATCGCGCAGCTGCGCCTGGCGCCGCTGCTGATCCAGAACGTCGTCACCTATGTCGCGATTCTCGCCGTGCCCAACAGCGACCGCCTGCTCCGTCCCGGTCTGACGGCGATGGTCCGGGTCAAGATCGAGGAACGGGCCGACGTGCCGCGGCTGCCCAATGCTGCGCTACGCTTTCGCCCGCAGCGTGGCGAGACCGCCGCGAAAACCCGCGTTGCGCGCAACGCGCCGCGCAACAGCGCGACCGTCCATGTCGAG
>JANNTF010000830.1:0-8365 GCA_031403455.1 Alphaproteobacteria bacterium
TGTGCTCGTCGTCCCTCCTCGAATGAGGAGGGACAGGCGATCTCGCGAAGGCGAGATCGCCGGGGCGGTGAGTCCACGGCGTTACATCACACGAGTCGGGACTTGCGCCACGCCACCACGCGCCCAGAGGCGCTGCTGCGAAGTGTGCTGCGCGATCCGCGTGACGCGCTTCGCAAACGACGAAGTCGAGATGAACTCGCCGGCGTCGTGGCCGATATCGAAGTGGCGCCGGATCGCCGACTCACCACCCCGCGCGGCTTCGCCGCGCAGCCCCACCACGAGTCGAGGAGGGGCGACGAGCATAGGCTGGCGAAGGGTCTCCGCCGCTCAGCACCGCCACGAATTGCGCCAATAGGGTTGGCCGTCGATCGTGATCTCGACTTCCGCGGCCATGTCGTGTGCGGTCGTGACGGTGCGGGCGACGAGATCGGTGCGACTGGTGGCGCGCTCGATCGCGATGGCGGTGGTGGAGCTCATGCGCGCCAGATCGGGTCGCGCCGCGCTCACCGCCGCGCCATAGCGATGATCGGCGCTGACGATCATGCCGGCATCGATGCGCACGCGCTCGCTCTTGCGCGCCTCCATCCGTGCGGTATCGGTCATCAGATCGGCGCCGAGATTCCAGCTCTGCTCGCCACCGAGATCATTGCTGGACGCGAGCGCTCCGGGCTGCAGCGCGCCGCGCTTCGGCTGCGCAAGATCGCCGGCCGCCCGCGGACAGACCGGCAGGCGCACGCAGGACGCGCCATGGAAGAGCGAGAGCATCGCCGGCTTGGGCGTCGGCCAGAGCCGCGGGAAATCGGCGCAGGCGATCGCGACGCGCAGACGTCGTCCCGTGCCGATGCAGTAGGACGTCGCGCGCAGCATCACTTCGACCTGCGTGCGCGCCGCGGGTTGCGTGCAGCACGCCAGATCGATCCAGCCCGTCGTGATCAATGTCGATCGCCCGTTCGGCGCGACATCGGAAAGCTTGACCACGAGATGCAACGGCAGCGCGCTCGCCGCGACCTCGACCCGTGCGGTGGCGACGCCGGTCAACTCCATCGGCTCGGCCAACGGCGCGCTGGTGAAGCACAGCGAACGCGCATCGTCGCCGCTCTGATCGCGCGGCAGGTTCGGATCGAGCGACGTGGTCCATGGATCCCAGGCCAGCGACTGCATCCCCACCGTCGGGTCATAGGTATAGCGCGTGGCGCCGGACGCGGCGCTCCCCGGGTTCGGCTCCAGACTGCCATCGCTGGCGAGGAAGAACGTGCGCATCTCCTGGCGGCGCGGCGGCCATTCGCGTTCGCTGCGCCAATGCGCGCCGTCACCCTGCACGAAGAGCGCGATCGGCGCCTCGGTATCGATGCCGCTGCGCTCGTTCTTGAGCCAGCGGTCGAACCAGCGCTCCATGTCCCAGAGACCGGGAAACGGCGCCTCCTTGCCCTTGTCCGGAAACTCATGCTTCCACGGCCCCATCAGCAATTTCTTCGGCGCGGTGATCGCGGCGAAATCGCGCGGCGTGCAATCGGCGTAGAGATCCCGCCAGCCGCAGATATTGAAGGTCGGACATTCGATCTTCTCGACCGGCGCGACGCGCGACTGCCAATACGTGTCGAAGGATGGATGCGCGTTCCACGCCGCGATCCAGGGTGGATTGCCCGCGATGTGCTCTGCCCAGATTCGCGCCCAGCGGCCATCGACATCCTGCAGCAGCGGCGGCAGGAGATTATAGGCGAGCATGCGCGGCCCCCAATCGGCGCGCATCCAGAAGCCGGTCGAGCAGCCGCCGGGCGACACCACGCCGCGATGCAGATCCGACGTCGCGTGGATCGGCACGATCGCCTTGAGATGCGGCGGTCGCGTCGCGGCGGTCGAAAGCGCGGTGATGCCCGGATAGGAGACGCCCCACATGCCGACATTGCCATCGCACCAGGGCTGGCGCGCGATCCACTCCACGGCGGCATGACCGTCGAGCGCTTCTTGTGGCGCGAAAGGCTCCAGGTTCACACCGCCGGAATTCCCGAGCCCGCGCAGATCGACGGTGAGCGCCGCGTAGCCACGCGCGGCGAAATGGCGGTTGACCGCATCGACATCGAGCCGGCCGCCGCGACCATCCTTGTGATACGGGTTGAAGTTGAGGATCGCCGGCACCTTGCGCGTGCCGGAGGGACGCGTGACGTCGCCCGCGAGTTCGACGCCGTCCGGCATCGCGATCATCAGATTGCGCTCGACTGTGAGCTCGTTCGACATGGACTCTCCCCCGGAAATTTGCCGCATCAGCGTAGGGCCCTGCGCCACGCCGTCGCCAGTCGAGAGTTCACGCATCTGGGCAAGATACCGATTCGCCGCGTACTCGCGCCGGAGACCGCGATCAGTTTGGATTCCGAGGATTGTCCCATTGCATACTCGTCGTTTCTCCCACTCCGACGATCGAAAACGAGATGCCCCGCATTCCCCATCGCTATACGCCGGTCGTCACGGCGTTCCTGCTCTCCGGGCTCATGTCCTGCATGGTCTCCGGGATCTCGACTCTGCGCTCGATCGGCTTGGCCGAGTTCGTGTTCATGAAATGGATGACGAATTGGGCCTGGTCCTGGGCTCTCGCTTTCCCGGCGGTGCTCATCGTCTTGCCGGTCGTGCGCTTCGTCGTTTCACGCATCGTCGCGCCACCGGCCATGCGTTGACGCAGTCCACCGCCGCGCCGTCACCGCGCGTCGTGGAAGATGATGCCCAGCGTGTGCCGCTCTCCCGATCGCACGCGGCTGACGCCGTGGCGGAGATTGACGCGGTACTCACCGCGTGTGCCGCGCACGGGGCGGTGATGCACGGCGAAGATGACGGCGTCGCCGCGCTGCAGCGTCACGACCTCCGGCCGCGACTGCATGCGCGGCCGCTGCTCGGTGAGGACGAATTCACCACCCGTGAAATCCCGATTCGGTTCGGACAGCAGGATCGCCACCTGGAGCGGAAAGGCGAGCGCGCCGTACAAATCCTGATGCAGGCAATTATAGTCGCCGGCCTCGTAGCGCAGGAGGAGCGGCGTCGGTCGGGGCTGGCCCGCCTCATGGCAGAGCTGCAGGAAGTCGGCATGCGCCGGCGGATAGCGCTGCTCGATGCCCATCCGCGCGTTCCAGCAATTGGCGACGATGGCGAGCGGCGCGTAGAGGCTGGTGCGCAACGCCGCGATCGGCGGCGGCAGCGGATAGGCGAAGTATTTGTATTCACCTCGCCCGAAGCCGTGGCGCGCCATGACCACGCGGCTGCGAAACCGCGCATCATCGGCATAGGCCGCCGCGATGCGCCGGCACTGCTCGGCCGTCAGCAATGCCGCGACGGTCGCGGCGCCGCGCTCATCCAGGGAGGCCGTGATCCCGGCCCAGTCGATGGCGCTCACGCGCGCGCTGATCGCGCCGTCACCGGTCCCGGTGTCGCGGCGGCCCGGCGACGCGCGATGCGTGGAAGCAGGCATCCGTGTCCTCGATCATTGTCTGACCAGCACGCGACTTAGACCGTCACGTCGCCGCGCGCAGCCCGAGTCTTGCGGTGGAAATGCAATCTCTGACCATCATTCCTGGTCTTGCGCGCCGACATCACCGTAACGGCCGGCGATGACGACCACGTAACCGTCCGGGTCACGCAGCCAGATCTCACGATGGTTGGCGCTGGGGTTCACTCTCGGCTGCTCCAGGATCTCCGCACCCAGCGCCTTCGTGCGCTCGACGGCGCCATCGAATCCCTCGGTCTGGAACCAGAGCAGAACGCCGTTGCCATACGGCATCGAGAGCGGATTGCCCATATGCGGATGCGCATGCGCATCCCAATGGTGAAGCTGCAGGACCATCTTGCCCTGGCAGACGATCTGATCGTACTCGGCGCCCCCGTGCCCGCTTTCACAGCCGAGCACGGCTTGGTACCAGCGGCTGCTCAGCTGAACATCACGCACGGCGATGAGAGGTTGGGCCTGCATCGATCGGCTCCTTCGGCTTCGATGTCATGTCGAAACCCTGGTCGAAATTCATCCTGGCGCGCGGCGGCGTCGCATCTCGGCGTTCATCGGAGCCGACGGTCTGCGCGTCGAGACCCTGCGCGCCACCGAGGCGTCCCGGCGATAGGTGAGCGCTTTGGCAATGCAGACCGCGAGCGACTTCGTGGGAATTTGTCCGTCCATGGGAAACACGATCGCGCGATTGCCGGCATACGCGAAGTCATTCGGGAACATGGCGCGAAATGTCGCGACGAGGTTCGTCGTACAGATGAAGTACATCGCGCAATGCAATGGCGTCGCGGGCTTCCAATTGAAAACCGCCGCCACCTCGGCCTTCTGGAACGGCGTCATCGAGCCTCCTGCACCGACACATGGTTCTTGTTCCGGCGCCCAGCGGGAAGCTAGCAGAATCTCGGGAAGAAGAAGGAGATCCGGTTGCGCATGTGGACTCCGGTGCGCCGGTCTTGCGGCGGATTGCGGTCTGGCCCCGCGCGGCGGCGCGCTATGCTGGACCTCACACTGACAGCCCTCACCAAGGACGCAACGCGTGAACACCATCTTCGCCAATCTGCCGACATCGATCTTCGAGGAGATGTCGGCGCTGGCCCGGCAGCATCAGGCGATCAATCTCGGCCAGGGCTTTCCCGACGATCCCGGCCCCGAGGATGTGCGGCGCAAGGCGGCCGAGGCGGTGATCTCGGGCTGGAACCAGTATCCGCCGATGCTCGGCCTGCCCGAATTGCGCGCGGCGGTCGCGCGGCACTACGCGGTGCATCAGGAACTGACGATCGATCCGGCCACGGAAGTGATGATCACGTCGGGCGCGACCGAGGCGATCGCCGGCGCGCTGATGGCGCTGCTGAATCCCGGCGACGAGGTCGTGCTGTTCGAGCCGGCCTATGACGCGTATCTGCCGCTGGTCCTGCGCGCCGGCGGCGTGCCGCGCTTCGTCAAGCTGGCGCCGCCGGACTGGCGCTTCACGGCCGAACAGCTCGCCGCCGCGATCACGCCGCGCACGCGAGTCGTGCTGCTCAACAATCCGCAGAATCCCTCGGGCGCCGTTTATGGCGCCGCCGAGCTGCAATCCCTCGCCGATGCGATGGCGGGCACGGACGCGATCGTGGTCGCCGACGAGGTCTGGGAACACGTGATCTTCGACGAGCGCGCGCACACTTCAGTGCTCGCGATCCCGGAACTGCGCGCGCGGGCGGTGAAGATCGGCTCGGCGGGCAAGATCTTCTGTCTCACCGGCTGGAAGGTCGGCTTCGTGGTCGCCGCCCCGCCGCTGCTCAAGCTGCTCGCCAAGGCGCATCAATTCATCACCTTCACCACGCCGCCCAATCTGCAGGTCGCAGTCGCTTTCGGCCTGGACAAGCCGGCCGAGCATTTCGCCGCGATGCGCGACGAGCTGCAGGGCAAACGCGACCATCTCGCCGCGGGTCTGCGCGAGGCCGGGCTGTCGGTGCTGCCCACCGAGGGCACGTATTTCCTCAATGTCGATCTGGCGCCGCTCGGCCTCACGGACGACGCGGCCTTCTGCCGTCGCCTCGTCACGGAAGCCGGCGTGGCGGCGATCCCGGTCTCGGCCTTCTATGCGGATGCGAGCATGCGCAGCGTCGTACGCTTCTGCTTCGCCAAACTCGACGCGACGCTGGACGAGGCGGTCAAGCGCCTCGCGCGATCCGCCTCGAAGCTAACGCGCTGAACACGGCGCACGCCATGGAACGCTTCGACATCGCGATCATTGGCGCCGGCATTGCCGGCGCGTCCGCTGGCTGGGCGATGGCCGCGACTCATCGCGTGGTCGTCATCGAGCGCGAGAACCAGCCCGGTTATCACACCTCGGGCCGCTCCGCAGCGCTGTTCTCCGAGACCTACGGCAACGCCGTGGTGCGCGGCTTGTCGGTCGCCAGCCGCGGCTTCCTGATCGATCCACCCGAGGGATTCAGCGCGCATCCCGTGCTCGGCCCGCGCGGCGCGATGTTCATCGGCACGCAAGACCAGCTCGGCCTCGTCGACCGGATCGCGCAAGACGGCGCGCGGCTGGTGGCGAGCGTGACGCGGATCTCCGCCGCGGAGGCGCGACGGCGCGTGCCCGCGCTGCGCGCGGATTGGATCGCGGGCGCGACGCTCGAGCCCGATGCGATGGATATCGACACGCATGCGATGCTGAACGGCTATCTGCGCGGCTTTCGCACGCGCGGCGGCGCGATCCATCTCGATGCCGAGGTGATCGGGCTCGTGCGCGATGGCGCGGGCTGGCGCATCGTCATGCGCGGCGGCGAGATCCGTGCCGACATCGTGGTGAACGCGGGCGGATCCTGGTGCGATCCGCTCGGCGCGCTCGCCGGCGCCAAGCCGATCGGCCTGGTGCCGAAGCGGCGCACCGCGTTTCTCGTCGATTCGCCTTCCGGCGTCGACACGCAGCATTGGCCGCTCGTCGTCGCCGCGGATGAGAGTTTCTATTTCAAGCCCGATGCCGGAAAGCTGCTCTGCTCGCCGGCGGACGAGACGCCGAGCGCGCCTTGCGACGCGCAGCCCGAGGAGCTCGACATCGCCATCGCCGTCGATCGCATCCAGCAGGCGACCGACTTCACGATCGCGCGCATCAGCCACCGATGGGCGGGCTTGCGCTCCTTCGTCGCCGACAAGACGCCCGTGGTCGGCTTCGATCCTGATGTGCCCGGCTTCTTCTGGCTCGCCGGCCAGGGCGGCTATGGCTTCCAGACCGCGCCGGCCATGGCGCGCGCCGCGGCCAGCCTCGTCGATCGCCGTGACGTGCCGGCGGAGCTCGATGATCGCGGCGTCACCGCGGCGGCGCTGTCGCCGGGTCGGGCCGGCCTTACCGGCTCGCATTAGGTCTGCTTGAAACGCGGCCTAGACAAACTGGTTTGAGGCGTCGCGCGCCGGCGGCGCATGGTGCGGCCTCGAAACCTCCGAGGTCGGTCATGCGCAAAGTCCATGTCATCCACGAAAACGACGCCTGGGTCGTGCCGCTGCGCGCGCAATTCGCGAAGCTCGGCACGCCGGTCGAGGAGTGGTTCCTCGATGAGGGCGTGCTGGATCTCACCACCGCGCCACCCGATGGCGTGTTCTACAACCGCATGAGCGCCTCGTCGCATACGCGCGACCATCGCTACGCCGCCGAATACACCGGCGCGACATTGGAATGGCTGGCGCGTCACGACCGCACGATCGTCAATGGCCGGCGCGCGCTGGCGCTCGAGATCAGCAAGGTCGCGCAATACGAGACACTCGCGCGCTTCGGCATCCGCACGCCCGAGACGCTGGCCGTCGTCGGCCGTCACAACATCGGGCGCGCGGCGGAGAAGCTCGGCTTCCCGCTGATCCTCAAGCACAACCGCGCGGGCAAGGGGCTCGGCGTGCAGCTCATCCTCAGCCGCACCGGTCTCGACGAGTATCTCGCCAAGCCGGAAGCGACGCCGCCGGTCGATGGCATCTGGCTCGTGCAACGCTACATCGAGGCGCCCGAGCCGTTCATCACGCGCGTCGAATTCGTCGGCGGCCGGTTCCTCTATGCCGTGCGCGTCGACACCTCGCAGGGCTTCGAACTCTGCCCGGCCGATCAATGCCAGATCCCCGCGGGCGCCGCCTGCCCGGCCGTGGCGCCGAGCGACAAGTTCCGCATCGTCGACGGCTTCGTGAGTCCGCTGATCCAACACTATGAGGCCTTCCTCGCGGCCAACGAGATCGGCATCGCCGGCATCGAGTTCATCGTCGATCGCGAGGGGCAGGCCTATACCTACGACGTGAACACCAACACCAACTACAACCCGGATGCCGAGGCGCGCGCCGGCCGCTCCGGCATGGGCACCATCGCGCGCTATCTCACCGACCTGCTGCAGGCGACCTCGCGCGAGCGGCGCTTCGCGGCGGCGTGAGGGCAGAGCCATCAAGTCGTCCCTCCTCGAGTCGAGCTACGGGATGCACACATCTTCCGGGCTCACGCCGGCCTCTACTCGTCGCCCCTCCTCGACTCGAGGAGGGGCAGCGCGGCGAAGCCGCGCGGGGTGGTGAGTCAGTGATCCGGCGCCACCTCGACATCTGCCACGACGTCAACGCATTCATCTCCACCTCGTCGTTTGCGAAGCGCGTCACGCGGATCGCACAGCACACCTCGCGGCAGCACCTCTGGGCGCGTGGTGCCGTGGCGCGATCGACTCGTGTGACGTAACGCCGCGGACTGACCACCCCGGCGATCTCGCCTTCGCGAGATCGCCTGTCCCTCCTCATTCGAGGAGGGACGACGAGCATAGGCAGGCCTTTCGCACGGCAGATAGATGTGTGCATCCCGTAGCTCGAGTCGAGGAGGGGCAGCGCAGTACTTGGCGTTTCGCTCCGGAGATGCGTGCATCTCCTAGCTCATTCGAGGAG
>JANNTF010000831.1:0-3584 GCA_031403455.1 Alphaproteobacteria bacterium
CCATCCACGAGGTCGAAATGCCCCAGACGCCGACCAGCGCGAACACCATGATGCCGGCATACAGATACGGGCGCGGAATCAGCAGCAGCCGAACCCACAGCCCCGCCATCGGCAGGTTCAGGATCAGCAGCATGAAATTGCCGACATAGAGCGATGCGATGAGGCCCCAGACCAGGGCGGCATTGTTCTGGAACAGCTGCGGGCCGGGCTGGATGCCGTAATTCTGGAAGGCCGCGAGCAGCACGGCCGCCGTCGCCGAGGTCGGCAGGCCGAGAGTCAGCAGCGGGACGAGGATGCCGGCGGCCGCGGCGTTGTTCGCCGCCTCGGGCCCGGCGACGCCTTCGATGGCGCCCTTGCCGAATTCCTCGGGATGCTTCGTCAGCCGCCGCTCGAGCGTGTAGGAGAGAAAAGTCGGAATCTCCGAGCCGCCCGCGGGCAGCGCGCCGATCGGAAAGCCGATGAACGTCCCGCGCATCCACGGCCCCCATGAACGCTTCCAATCCTCGCGCGTCATCCAGGTCCCGCCCGAGAGCGGGTTGATCGCCGGCAACGCGTGGGAATAGCGGCTGGCGACATAGAAGCACTCGCCGACCGCAAACAGCGAGACGAGCACGATGGTGAGCTGGATCCCGTCGAGCAATTCGGGATTGCCGAACACCATGCGCGCCTGGCCGGTCTGCTGGTCGATGCCGACCACGCCCAGCGCCAGACCGAGGAAGAGCGCGATGAAGCCGCGCACCCGCGATGATCCCATCACCACGGAGACCGAAGTGAAGGACAGCACCATCAGCGCGAAATAATCCTCGGGTCCGAACACGAAAGCGAGCTCGGCGATCGTCGGCGCGAGGAAGGACAGGCCGACCGTACCGATCGTGCCGGCGATGAAGGACCCGATCGCGGCCGTCGCGAGCGCGGCCGCCCCGCGCCCCTTCTTGGCCATCTTGTTCCCTTCGAGCGCGGTCATCATCGACCCGGACTCGCCTGGCGCGTTGAGCAGGATCGACGTGGTCGAGCCGCCATACATCGCGCCATAGAGAATGCCGGCGAACATGATGAAGGCCGCTTCGGGCGCGAGCTTGACGGTGAGCGGCAGCAGCAGCGCGATGGTCAGCGCCGGGCCGATGCCGGGCAGCACGCCGATCGCGGTGCCGAGCGCACTGCCGATCAGCGCCATCAACAGATTCATCGGCAGCAGCGCGACGCCGAATCCTTGGATCAGGAAGCCGAGCGTTTCCATGGCACCACCTCGTCAGAAGCCGGGAAGCAGCGCGACGAGCGCGGGAAACTGCACGAGGGCGCCGAGCTGGACGCCAAGCGCGGAGAAGCCGAACCAGGCGCAGGCGCCCATGGCGGCGCCGATCGCTAGGTCGAGGACGACACGGCGCGAGCCGAAGGCGCGCGTGGTCAATGCGAAAACGAGCGCGGCACTCGGCACGAAGCCGAAACGCTGCATCGTGTAGAGCGGCACGGCGGCGGCGATCAGCACCGTCGCCAGGGCAAGATACGAGGGCGGCTGGCCGGCGATCGTATCCTCGGCATCCTGCGGCTCGAACCGCTCGCCACGCGCGATCTGCACCAGGAGCAGCAGACCGAACGCCGCCAGGCCGATGCCGACGATGGCGACGAACATCCCCGGCCCGACCCGCGCATAGGTCGACGTCGCCGGCAGCTGGAACGACCCGAAGATCCAGAACGCGCCGATCAGGATCACGGCAATGGCCAGCCACCACGGGCGTCGCCCCGTGGTGGCGGCAGTGGACTGGGTGGTCACGGCGAGCGGGACAGCGCGACGACGACGCGAACCCGGCAGCCCGGACTCGTCACTTCGCGATGCCGACGTCCTTGAGCACGACGTTCCAGCGCGCTTTCTCCTCGTTCAGGAACGCACCGAACGCATCGCCCGAAAGAAACGCATCTTCGAGGCCGGTCTTCTCCAGACCGTCTTTCCACTCCTTGGTCTTGCTCATGCGCTCCAGGCGATCGAGCCAGGTCTTGCGTCCCGCGGCCGACATGTCGGGCGCGCCGACGATGCCACGCCAATTGCCGATCGCCAGGTCGATGCCCTGCTCTTTCAGCGACTGCGTGCCGTCGGAGCCCTTTTCGCTCGTCACGGCGACGAACCGGATGCGCTTGGTGTCGAGCTGCGGCTTGAGTTCGGAGATCCCCGAAATCGCCGCCTTGACCTTGCCGCCCGCAAGCGAGGTGACGACTTCGGCGCCCGAGGCGAACGGCACATAGTTGAGCTTGTCCGCCGGCACGCCCGCCATCTTGGCCAGCAGGGCGAGCGTCGCATGATCGACGCCGCCCGCCGATCCGCCGGCGACCGCCATCGCACCAGGATCCTTCTTCAGCGCGTCGACGAAATCCTTCGCCGTCTTGATCGGACTGTCGGCCGGAACGGCGATGGCGTTGAACTCGTAGGTCAGCCGCGCGAGCGGCGTCACGGTGTCGATGTTCACTGGCGATTTGTTCGCGATGATGCCGCCGACCATGATCACGCCCATCACCATGACCGAACTGTCCTGGCCCTTGGTGCGCATGAAATCGGCCAGGCCGAGCGTGCCCGCGGCGCCGCCTTTGTTGGTGATCGTGGCGCCTTCCGTGAAGATGCCGGCCTTGGCCATCACGTCGAAGGCCAGACGGCCCGTGCCATCCCAGCCGCCGCCCGCGCCGCCGGGAATCATGACCTTCGCCGGCTCCGCGAGCGAAGTCGCCGAAGCCAGCGACAGCGCCATGGCGCTCAGCATCAATGTGCGACGAAACATGCGCTTATTCCTCCCAGTTGATTTCCGGCGGCACCGAGCCGCCGGCTTGAGTCATGCAAGTACATTGCATTGGCGCGGCTTTTGTTTCAACAACAGGTCCACCCAAACCAGGCTCAATCAACGGCCTTTCGTGCGGAGTGCGCTACCGTGACGTTCGATCCGCGCCGGACTCTGCGCCGGCAACTCGCCTATGCCTCGTCCTCGGTCAGCTATGTCAGCCTCGACGCGGCCGGGGTGGCGCCGACCGAGCGGCTGCCGGTGTCGCTGCGCATCCTGCTGGAGAACGTGCTGCGCGGCGCGCCCGATGACGCGGCCGAAATCGAAGCCGACGTGATCCGCAAGCGACGCGTGGGAGAAGCGATCTCGTTTCGACCCGCGCGCGTGCTCCTGCAGGATCTGCTGGGCATCGCCTTGATGACCGATCTCGCCGCGCTGCGCGACGCGGTCGCCGATGCGGGCGGGGATCCGGCGCGGGTGAACCCGCAGATCCCCTCGACCCTCGTCATCGATCATTCATTGCGCGCGGATGTCACCGGTGTCGGCGATGCGCCGGCGCGCAACCTCGCGCTCGAGCATGCGCGCAACACCGAGCGTTTCTCCTTCCTGCGCTGGTGCCAGAACGCTTTTCGCAACCTCGATGTGGTGCCGCCCGGCAAGGGCATCATGCATCAGATCAATCTCGAGCGGATCTCGCGCGTGGTGTGGACGGATACGGTCGATGGCGCGCCCACGATCAACGCGCTGGCGCTGATCCTGATCGGGGTGACGTTCCTGATTGCCGTGCTCTACGAGTTGCGCCGCCGCCAGACCGAACGCAAT
>JANNTF010000832.1:0-2324 GCA_031403455.1 Alphaproteobacteria bacterium
TGCGTCTCGCAATGGGGACATGATTTCCGGCCGGAATACCTGCAGCTCGCCGTGCTGGCGTCGCGCTTTCCGTACGTGCCGCGCATCGCGCTGACCGCCACCGCCGATCCGCGCACGCGCGCGGAAATCGTCACCAAGCTCGGCCTCGAGGCAGGTCGCGTCTTCGTCGCCAGCTTCGACCGGCCCAACATCCGCTATCTCCTGCGCGACAAGGACGAGGTGCGTCGCCAGCTGCTGGATTTCCTCGCCGAACGCCGCGGCGAAGCGGGCATCGTCTATGCGCGGTCCCGCAGCCGGGTCGAGAGCTTCGCCGAGCAGCTCCGCGCGGCCGGTCATGACGCGGTCGCCTATCACGCGGGGCTGGAGAATTCGGTGCGGGCGGCCGCGCTCGACAAGTTCCGTCGCGAAAGCGGAGTCGTGGTGGTCGCGACGATCGCGTTCGGCATGGGCATCGACAAGCCGGACGTGCGCTTCGTCGCGCATGTCGATCTGCCGAAGAGCCTGGAGGCGTATTACCAGGAGACCGGTCGCGCCGGTCGCGATGGTCTTGCCGCGGTGGCGTGGATGGTCCACGGCGCCGGCGACGTGCCGCAGCTCAGGCGTTTCATCTCGGAGTCGCAGGCGAGCGACGCGCAGAAGCGCGTCGAGAACGGCAAGCTCGATGCGCTGATCGATTTCGTCGAGGCCGCGCGGTGTCGTCGGCAAGTGCTGCTCGCGTATCTTGGTGAGACCCTCGCCGAGCCGTGCGGCAATTGCGACGTCTGCCTCGAGCCGACGGCGACGG
Organism: Alphaproteobacteria bacterium; assembly: GCA_031403455.1. Classification (GTDB taxonomy): domain Bacteria; phylum Pseudomonadota; class Alphaproteobacteria; order CACIAM-22H2; family CACIAM-22H2; genus CAIOSQ01. Next base: position 785 of record JANNTF010000832.1, read on the forward strand.
TCGACGTCACGGACTCGGCCCGCAAGGCGCTCTCCGCCGTCTATCGTACGGGCGAGCGTTTCGGCGCGGCGCATCTCGTGGACGTGCTGCTCGGCGCCGACAATGAGCGCATCCGCGCACTGGGGCATCAGCGCCTGGCGGTCTATGGCCTCGGCAAGGAACTCGATCGCACGCAATGGCGCGGATTGTTCCGCCAGCTCATCGCCGCGACCATGCTCGTGCCCGATCCCGAAGGCCATGGCGGCCTGCAGCTCGGCGCCAACGACCTCGTACGCCCGATCCTGCGCGCCGAGCGGAGATTGGAGCTGCGGCTGCCGCCGGCGCGCCGTGAAAAGAAGAAGCGTGCGCCGAGCCCGGAACGCGGCGCCGTCTCGGGCGTGGATCTAGGCCCCGCGGCCGATGGCGATGTGCTCGACGCGCTGAAATCCTGGCGGCGCGATCAGGCGCGCACGCAAGGCGTTCCGGCCTACGTGATCTTCCACGATCGCAGCCTGCTCGAGATCGCCGCCCGCCAACCCGGCGACCTCGCCGCGCTCAGCCAGATCACCGGCGTCGGCGAGGCCAAGCTCGCACGCTACGGCGAAGCCGTACTGGGCGTGCTGCGCCTCATAGGGCGCGAGAGGTAGGTGCCTGCAGAAGTGGTGTATCGAGACCACACCAGGAAACCAAACAAATGACCCAAGGAGCGGCGTTGCATTAAGCTGGCTTGCGTTCTGGGGCGAACATCACGACCAGATGAGCGGGAGATTGGCGTCATGAAACTCGATCGCATCACCTTCGATCCGGATGTCATGGGTGGGCGGGCGTGCATTCGGGGCATGCGTGTAACCGCCGGTACGATCGTTGGCCTGGTTGCCGCTGGCCGCACGACGTCCGAAATCCTGAAGCTCTATCCCTACCTGGAACCCGACGACGTGAAGCAGGCGCTCACCTACGCCGCCTGGCGAGCAGAGGAGCGCGACTTGCCCGTCGAGGCGGAGTGAAGTTCATTATCGACATGAACCTTGCGCCCGCCTGGGTCGAGACTTTGCGCGGCGCGGGCTGGCAGGCAGAGCACTGGTCGAGGATTGGTGATCCATCGGCGACGGATGCTGCAATCCTCGCTCATGCACGCTCAGTCGGTGCAATCGTTTTCACACATGATCTCGATTTCGGGCGGCTACTCGCGCTGACCCACGCGGATGGTCCGAGCGTCCTGCAAGTTCGAACCTCCGACGTGACGCCGTTGGCGATCGGCCCTTTGGTCGTCTCCGCGCTGCGGCAGTCGATCGACGCATTGCGCGCCGGCGCATTGATCACCATCGACGCATCGACCAGGCGCACGCGAATCTTGCCGCTGCGCGAGTGAACGGCAGCGCGAAGCCGAACGATCCACAACAATCCGAGACGGGGCACGCTGCACGTCCGCGCGCGAGCGATGAGCTGAGCGTATCGGCCGTTTCCCCCACCCCGACCCTTCCCCACTCGCTTCGCTCGGAGGGAGGGAGTCTATCGAGCCTGGCACAACTCGGCTCCCTCCCCCGGAGCGAAGCGAGTGGGG
>JANNTF010000833.1:0-4184 GCA_031403455.1 Alphaproteobacteria bacterium
AGGCCGGCGATCCTGACCGCCGAGAATCCCCGCGGCCGCGCCGTGCTCTTCTCGCCGCATCCCGAGATGGGCGATCTGCTGCGCAAGTACACGGTGCTCGACGGCTATGTGCGCAAATATCTGCCGATCCGCGGACATGCCGTGCTGCGCGACACGTTGCGTTTCTTCGCGCCGGCCGAATCGCCGAGCTTCCGCCTCGTCCTCAATGCGAGCCATGCGCTGCTGATGTCGCGTGCCGATCCGCCGCGCGCACAGAATGCGCCGAGTGGCGCCGGCGCCACCACGACCCTTCTACCGCTCACCGGCGCGGTGACGGCGATGCTCGACCTGGAATGGCCTGATGATGATGAGATCGCCCGGCTGGTCGGCGAGCTCGTCGCCGATCTGCGTCAGCGCGTGGTGGCCTTGCCGGTCTCGCTCGATCTCGAGCCTCGCCTCGCCGCGGTGCTCACGCATCTCGTGCCGGCTGTCGTCGCGCGCGCGCCGGCTGCCGTCGCCGCGCCGCTCGCGCAGCGTCTGATGGAGGCCGAGCTCGCGATCGCGATCGTTGAGACGCTGGCGAAGTTCGGCGCGATCGATCGCCTGCTCGGCGCGGCGGCCTGAGATGAGCGTCGATCTGCCCGATGTGCGTCTCGATCGGGTCAGCAAATCCTTCGGCGGCGTGCGCGCCGTCGATGATGTGAGTCTGGAGATTCCGCGCGGCATCATCTTTTCGCTGCTCGGTCCCTCGGGCTGCGGCAAGACCACGACGTTGCGTCTGATCGCGGGATTCGAGCTGCCCGGCGCGGGCGCCGTGTTCATCCGCGGCGCGGACGTGACGCGCACGCCGCCGTACAAGCGCGATTTCGGCATCGTGTTCCAGAGCTACGCGCTGTTCCCGCATCTCGACGTCGCCGACAACGTGGCTTTCGGGCTGAAGATGCGGCGTGTCGCGAAGGCCGAGCGCGATCGCGCGGTCGAGGAAGCGCTGGCGATGGTGAAGCTCGGCGGCCTCGCGACGCGCTTTCCGCGCCAGCTCTCCGGCGGCCAGCAGCAGCGCGTCGCGCTGGCGCGCGCGATCGTGGTCAAGCCGGCCGTGCTGCTGCTCGACGAGCCGCTGGGCGCGCTCGACAAGATGCTGCGCGAGGAGATGCAGGTCGAGCTGCGGCAACTCCAGCAGCGCCTCGGCATCACCGCGGTGTTCGTGACGCATGATCAGGAGGAGGCGCTCACGCTTTCCGATGTCGTCGCTGTCATGCGCGACGGCAGGATCGAGCAATCCGGCGCGCCCCGCGCGATCTACGAGCGGCCGGCGACCGAGTTCGTCGCCGGTTTCCTCGGCGCCAGCAATTTCTTCGATGCGCGAGTCGTCGGCAGCGATGGCACCGGCGTGGCCGTGGAGATGCAAGGCTGGCGCACGGTCATCGCCGGCGCCGCGCAGGCGACCGGTGCGGTGATTCGTCTCGCGGTGCGGCCGGAGCGCGTGCAGATCCTGCCGCCCAACCAGCCTGGTCAACGCGCGCGCGTGCGCGAAATCGTCTTTCGCGGCTCCACGATCCACTACTACCTCGACAGCGTGTGCGGTCCCATCCTCGCCTACGAACAGAACACCGCGCCGGGCGAGGCCGGTTGGCAGCGAGGCGACGAGGTGAGCTGCCGCTGGGCGCCGGCGAGCGGCGTGATCGTCACGGCTTCGTCCGCGCGGAACGGCGCGTGAGCGGGCGCGGCTCCTGGTTCGGCTGGCTGTTGCTCGCACCGCCGCTTGCGATCTCGCTGCTGCTCTTCGTCGGGCCGCTGGCCTATCTCTTCGTGATCTCGCTGCGCGAAACCTCGTCGAGCGATCTCTACGGCTCGGCCTGGACCCTGAAGAACTACGCGGACATCCTGACCGACGACGAGGGCTTCTACCTGCGCATCATCTGGCGCACGCTGTGGAAGGCCGGGTTGATCCTGATCCTGTCGCTGGTGATCGGCTATCCCGTGGCCTGGCGCCTGGCGAAGATGCCGGCGCGGCGCCGCGGCCTGGTGCTGTTGGCGCTGCTCTTCCCGTTGATGGTCAGCAACGTGGTGCGCGCCTATGGCTGGGTCGCGATCCTCGGCCGGCGCGGCATCATCAACACGGGTCTGCGCGAGGCCGGGCTGATCGATGCGCCGCTCACACTGCTCTTCACGCCCGAGGCGGTCGTGCTCGGGCTGCTCACGATCCTGCTGCCGTACATGATCATCTCGATCACGCATGCGCTGGCGGCGCTCGATCCGCGTTACGCCGAAGCCGCGCAGGCGCTCGGCGCCGGGCCGGTGCGCAGCTTCATCCACGTCACCTTTCCGCTCTCCGCGCCCGGCGTCGCGTCCGGCGCGCTGCTCGTCTTCCTGCTGACGCTCAGCGCCTATGTGACGATCGCCCTGCTCGGCGGGCCACGCTCGAAGCTGCTGGTGAGCCTGGTCTATGACGGCGTCGTCGCCTTCCAATGGCCGCACGCGGCCGCGCTCGCCTTCACCCTGCTGGCGATCGCGCTGACGGTGAGCGGCTTGCTGCTGCTCTGGCTGAAGCCTGGCCGCGTCCAGGGAGCGGCGTGATGGTGGTCGCGCGCGCGCTGAATGCCGCCGTCACGGCGCTCGCCTTCCTGCTGGTGATGGCGCCGATCCTGGTCGTGGTCGTCACCGCGTTCTCGCCGACCGAGTATTTCGTGTTTCCGCCGCCGGGCCTGAGCCTGCGCTGGTTCGAGGAGTTCTTCCGCCTCGACAACATGCGCTCGGCTTTTCTGCTGAGCCTCGAGGTCGCGCTCGTCGCCGCCACGCTGGCCGCGCTGCTCGGCACGTTCGGCGCGCTCGCGCTCGCCCGCCGGCGCGATTGGATCGGTTCGACCTTGCAGGGTCTGTTCCTCGCGCCGCTGGTGTTTCCGACGCTGATCCTCGGTCTCGCGCTGCTGCTTTGCTACAAGACGATCAACATGCCCGTCCTGCCGGGATTGCTGCTCGCTCATGCCGTCGTCGGCATGCCCTATTGCTTTCGCAGCGTGTATGGCGGCGTTCAGGCGCTCGACCCGGCGCTGGAAGAAGCCGGACAGAGTCTCGGCGCCGGGCCGATCCGCACCTTCCTGCTCGTGACCTTGCCGCTGGTGTGGCCCAATGTGCTGTCGGGCTGGCTCTTCGCGTTCATCGTCTCGTTCGGGGAGATCAACACGGCGCTGTTCCTGACCGGCCCGGGGACGACCACCCTGCCGATCGAGATTTTCAGTTATCTGCAGTTCCAGGGCAGTCAGCTGGTGATCGCCGCCGCGTCCGCGTTGCAGATCGGCCTGATCATCCTGCTGGTCGCGAGCATCGAGCGCGCGGTCGGGATCGGCCGTATCGTGCGGGCGCGTTGAGTCATCCGTGAGCGAGGGGAAGGAAGAGCGATGAGCACGAGCGAGCTGTTCGGGCGCTGGCAGGACAAGCCGGGTGAGACCACGTCACGTCCGGCGCTGATGGGCACGCGCCACATGGTTTCGGCGGGGCATTACCTCGCCGCGCATGCGGCCTTTCGCGTGCTCGAGGCCGGCGGCAATGCGATCGACGCCGGCTGCGCCGCGGGCGTCGCGCTCGGCGTGCTGCAGCCGAACATCGTGCAAGTCTCCGGCGTCGCACCGATCATGATCTATCGCGCGGCGCAGAAGGAAGTGACGACGATCAGCGGCCTCGGGCCCTGGCCCAAAGCCGCGAGCGCCGAGTTCTTCCGCAGCCGCCATGGCGGCGCCATTCCGACCGGCCTGCTGCGCACGATCGTGCCCGGCGCGCCGGCGGCGTGGATCCTCGCACTGCAGAAATTCGGCACCATGGGTTTCGGCGAGATCGCCGCCGATGCGATCCGCTTCGCCGGCGAAGGCTTCGCGACCGACCGCTTCCTCGCGGGCCAATTGGCGGAACATGCGCCGACCTATGCGCGATTCCCCTCGAGCGCCGCGCTCTATCTGCCGAACGGCAAGTCGCCGGCGCCGGGAGACGTGTTCGTGCAAGCCGATCTCGCGCGCATGCTCGACTACATGGTGGCGGAGGAGCGACGCGCGGCGGCGCAAGGCGGGCGTGAAGCCGGGCTCGGTGCGGCGCATGACGCGTTCTACAAGCGCGACATCGCCGCGACGATCGCGCGGTTCCATCACAGCAATGGCGGGTTGCTCACCCAAGCGGATCTCGCGGCGTTCATGCCGGCGATCGAGCCGCCTGTC
>JANNTF010000834.1:0-4838 GCA_031403455.1 Alphaproteobacteria bacterium
GCTGCTTTCCGCAGCCACCCCAACCGCTTCAAAGGCAGAAATCCTCGACCACAGAAGTTGCCCGAAGCAGTCTGGATAAACCCGCCACTCCAAGTGCAAATCACGCCGCAACAGCCGCTGATTTGCTCAGTAAACTCATGATGACGAGTGGCGCAAAGCCATTGACACGTTCCGCACGCACCGCGCGTTGCGATGCCGCGACGCGGGCGTCATGATCCGGTCAGCCTGAGGGAATCGATGATGTCGCGTGGCCACTTGATACGAGCGAAAAAGCGCAGCGACGGCGCGCCCGTCGACAAGCGCAGTGTGTTTGGACGCCATCCGCTCTTTGGCAATCTACCGCCCGCCGATATCGACGCGCTCGTCGCCTACGCAAGGGTCGAGCGCTTCAGCAAGGCAGCGACGATCTTTCACAAGGGCGATTCCGGTGGCGGCATGATGGCCGTGCTCGCCGGGCAGGTGAAGATCAGCGTGCCGTCCGCCGAAGGTAAGGAAGCGGTGCTGAACATCATTCGTGTCGGCCAGGTCTTCGGTGAAATCGCCTTGCTCGACGGTCAGCCACGTACCGCAGATGCGATCGCGATGACGGATTGCGATCTTCTCGTTCTGGATCGTCGCGAATTCGTGCCGCTTCTGCGCGCCAATCCTGATCTAGCGCTGCGGATCATGGAATTGCTGTGTGCGCGGCTGCGGCGGACTAGCGAGCAGGTCGAGGATGTGATGTTTTTGCATCTCGAAGGACGGCTGGCCAAGGCATTGCTACGGCTCGCGCATGAGCAGCGTGAAGGCGGCGCACGCAGTCTGCGCGTGGCGATCACGCAGCGCGAGCTTGGACAGATGATCGGCATGTCACGTGAGAGCACGAACAAGCAATTGCAGGATTGGCAGCGCCAGGGATGGGTGAGGCTGATCAAAGGCGGGGTCGAGATCGTGGACCACGAAGCGCTGGAAGCCATGACCGACGCGGTCCATGACGGCGACGGCTGATCTGGGCCGCCTCAGGTCGCGTCGCCGCGCTCGTGAATGAGTTCAGCCTCGACAACAAGTGCCAGCCGATCATCGATCTCCCACGCTAGATCGAGGATATCGCGATGCATGGCCTCGCCATTTGGTCGCTTCGACAAGTCGTAGGAATAGCGCAGCAACGCCTCGATCATCAGCCGGCGCTTGTAAAAATCGGCGATGCGAATCGTCATGTGACCGTGATGCCCGCTGTGCAAACCTTGCGGGCAGGTTGCCACCACGGACCTTTCCATCGCGTTAGCGACGGCCGCGACGCTCGGTGTTCCATCGGCACAAAAGGAAGCAACGCCCGTCGCCGGGCGCTGTGCCATTGTGTCAAACTGACGCAGTCGCAGTCGGATCAGACAGAGCGGCGGCGCGTAAATCCGACCAATCCCACCAGTGCAGCGCCAAACAGAGCGAGGCTTGTGGGCGCCGGGATTGGACTGAGGTCGAAGCGACCGGTGATGCCGTAGGCGTCACCAAATCCGCTGCCGCTGAAGGACAGCGTCACTGTCATTGTCGTGTCGCAGCCAGCGCCAACCGGCGCTGCAAAAGGACCCGCCGAGAAGGATGCTGTGGTAGTAGCGCCGCTACCGACCGCGACCAAAGTGCCAATGTCGACGTCAGACGCCGGGCAAGTGCCAACGTCGTTGACCATGATCGTCGGGAATGCGAATGGCGCAATCGAAGCGCCGTCGCCGGTAATACCATCAGTGATGCTGATTCCAAGGCTTGAAGAGACAGAATGGGGGCCGACCAAAGGGTCAATTGGGATCGGAATTACGACCGTGAAGTCAGTCGGACCACCAAAGTCTATCACACTGATTGCAAAAATGACGAAAGGGTCTGTGTTTGCAGAGCCCTGGATCGTAATGCTGCCTTCTGCTGTCTCTATGGTAGTGCCGAAGTCACCCTCTCCGATGATTATTTCCTTACCATTCCTGAAGGTTGGTACTGCGCAATTAGTCCCGCCGACCGAACCCGAAGCGATAGGATCCGTGTTCTCGGACGCGGTTTTCGATAGCGATGCCTCGATACCACACCCCACAGTGAGGGCATTACCCTCCGCTATCGAAACAGATAGGCCTGCAACCGTCAGGGCCGTCAGTGCCAGCAATCCTTTGGCAAACATCGTGAGATCCCTTTTTTGTATCGAGACAATTGACGATCATCGGTTCAAACACAGACCATCGCCGAAATGTCCGTCTCGGCAATCACCGGTTAAGCTGTGCAATCGCCGCGCCAACTATTTCGGATGAGGTAAGCCATTAAAACTAATGCAACTTACGTACGCCAACCGCCACCATTTCGGCGTATTGCAAAGAATCCTTTACAGTTTTTTGCCTCCAACGCTGAGAAACTCTCTTATCACGCATGGGTTTGCGCATTTTTTGCCTTCAGTCGCCGAAGTTACTTTGCCAAATTAGCGCCGAAGGGGCCGCTTAGATCTATCGCCTGGCCCGTGACCTCTTCGGCCGCTATTGAATGTAGATTTTTTTCAAATAGTTAACTCATCGATCGCGCACGACTGCCAAGCGTTGCTTCCAATGCCCAGACGACTACGAACTTGACTAACGAGACCAGTATTTGGGCGACTATTGCTGGGACTGTAACGTGCAGTTTACAAGATCGCTGAGCCTGTACCCCAACATGAAGGGGTACACCAGCTGTGAGCGATCAACCAGTTGCCGACATGCTCAGCGCCTAAAACTTTAAGGCGTTGGACGAGGACATCGTGGCCTCACCGGAACGGTGGGTTTGTGCGCGGCTTAGTGTCCGGCTTAGTCACGGGATGAGGCAGATCGGAGTTCGGCTGGACCCGTGACGGCGCAACTGTGGGTGGTGCAATCTGCGTCGAACCCGCGCGGCCTAGCGCCGTTGGAAGGTTGGGCATCAAGAGATCATCGAGCAGATGCAATGACCGACTTGTACTCGTCGGGCCCGTCCACATTACGTAACTCTCTTCCCACATCGCTTCGGCTGCGCCCCGGCTTGGCGGGATCAGCACGGAGCCATCCTCGGGGCGGATCGCCGCGATTTCTATGGCGGCGCGCGCACGCAGCCGCTCCTGATTGTAGATCAGGTAGTCGGTCCGATCCCGGATCGTGCCGAAGACATCAACGAGCACGATGACCAGGTAATCGACCGCTTCATTCGGGTTCGTTTTGATTTTGGCGCCATTGAAGATCAAATGACTAGCCACGAGCGTTGATAGGAAGTCGACGTCGCGGGGATTGATAAAGGCGTCAGAGCGATAGCCGGGCGGACCGTCGGTCAGAATGCTTACGCCGGTGGCGATGCTCGCCCCGGGCAGGGCCTGTTTGGTGATCCCGCCGGATTCAGTTGTGCGCGTCGTCCCGCCGATCGAATAGTCGCCGCGGATCAGCCTGTCTAATGCCATGCGGCCACCTGCGAGATTGCCGCTGCCTTCATCGCCGATTGACGAGAAAACAATTCGCACGGAGTGACCCGACAGGGCGCGCAGGTCGATCGACCGCAAAGCCGCTCGAGCACTGGCCGTGATCAATTCCTGCTCGATGGCGAACCGCTTGCCCCCGCCATGGCTCGGGACCCCAGTCACCGTGCCGCAGGCCGCCAAGCCGGCGATCGTCAATGCCGCTAAGCAAGCTCGACCAAAGCAAGGATAGAATGAGAACATGGGCCTCCGGGCGCTATGCATGAATTCATTGGAGGCATTCTGCGCTACGCGGCTCAAGATTGCAGCACGAACAGATTTTGGGTGCTGCATCCCTCGTCTGGCACAAGCGAGCGAGGCGTTTCAGAGTTCTTCCTTAGGCCCCGCGATGCACGAAATGAAAAGCTTTGATGCAACTCACTTGGGGGAGAGCGCGTGTATCTCGGTTCTTAATTCAGTCGCCCGCCTTGCGTTGCGGGGACGGGGGCAAAAAAATAGCTCCCCTTCCCGTTGCTCGGGATGGGGAGCTATTCGTCCATAGACCGACTGGAATGAACCCACCCGGTGGTTAGATCTGGAACGGCGTTATTGGACGCCGCCGACGTTCGTAGCGCTACCCGTGGTAGCACCGGTGTTCCATTGAATCGATCTGAACACCACGCCAGGGGTCGCGTAGACTCGGATGCCATTGCCAAGATTGTATTGGGACAAGCCTACGGTTGAAATCGACGCCGAGGCCGCAGCGGTACGACGCTGTCCCGCGCTGGCCGCCTGCGCGACGTCAGCGACGACAACGCCACCGACTATCAGAGTTACCATGACCATGGCGTGACGGAGAGAGAATTTGCTGATCATTGAGATGCTCCAGGAGGTTCGATTGAAAGTGATATGAGGCGCAGTCAACAAAGATGGCGACACTTCACTGCGTCTCTAGCCAATCAAGTCGCCTTAAAAAGGAGACTAGGGTGATCATATTAAGTACATTTTAATAAATGCTTCGATTTAAGTCGAAGCTATATTCTCTTTCAAACGATCTTCGTCGAAGTTTGAAGTGAACACACCCACAAGATGTAACGAATGCTTTCGGGCGTGATGTGAACAAGTCGTGACAAAGCCCAGGGCGCGGCTCGCGGCCGGAACCTTTTGCATTCGTACCGCGCAGACGTCGAAACGCCGACGCCGCACATGAAAGGTTCATGAAATCTCGGTAGGGAATTTGGCTTCGTCGCAGCGGAAAAACCTGGCGTCCCCGACGGGATTCGAACCCGTGTTACTGCCTTGAAAGGGCGGTATCATGGCCATCAGTGGGCCCCAGTAGACTCCGGTGGACTCAATTTAATCAATGAAATAGGCCATATTCAGCCTTGACCGTCCGCTGAAGTTCACCTACGTCTATTCCGGAAGCTTTCAGGAAGTG
>JANNTF010000835.1:0-2255 GCA_031403455.1 Alphaproteobacteria bacterium
AAAACCTAGAAATCAAAATCACACTTTTGACATCATCAACAACAAAGGACGAAAAGGTTGAAAAGGTGCCAGTTGCATCGACAAAAAAGGCGTCAGGGACGACAAAGGTTGAAAAAGTGACAAAAGTGGCCAAGGTCACAAAGGTGACCAAAGCTGTGGACAACATTAAGACAGACGTTGACACAGACGTTAAAACAGAGGCACCCAAAAAGAAAAAGCCGGTAGAAAAACGAGAGTTGGATACAGACAATGCTAGCGACCCGCCGCATCAGATTATTGTCCACCGCCCACGCCATGCACGCCGCGATCACGAAGATCGCGCCGAAGCCGAAGCCTCCGTGTGTGTCGCCGGACCAAGACAGCGCCGTGGCGCCGATCGCGATCAGGAACATCCCGGCGGCGATGCGCCGATCGACGTTCTCGCGAAACACCACCCAAGCCACAGCGGCAGTGAATACTGTCTCGAGGTTGAGAAGCAGTGCTGCACTGGATGCCGGCAATCGCGCGAGGCCGAACATCAGCAGCACCGGGCCGACGATGCCACCCGCCACGACGGCGCCGACGAACCACGGCAGCTCTGCGGTCTCCAGCGCCACGCCTGCGACGGGCACGCGAGGCCGCCGGACGAGATCGACGATCGCAAGACCCAAACCGCTGCCGAGATAGAGCAACCCGGCCAGCACCCATGGCGACATCTCGCCGATCAACAGCTTCGCGAGCGGTGTGCTGGCGCCGAACAGCAGGGCTGATGCGAGGGCGAAGAGGGCGCCGCGGTGGCGGTAGTCGGTGGTCACGAGCGGCGGCCTCCTGCGAAGACTATCCTGCAAAGCAATCTTACAGGGATACTGCGGACAGCTCCCAGCGGCGGCGCCAGGGCGAGGCGCCGAGCCGATGCCCTTCGAGCGCATAGGTCGCCGGAAGGACGACGAGCATCGGGACGGTCGATGAGACGATCCCACCGATCAGAAGCATACGCGCCTATTTCGTCGACGCTGCGACGCGTTCGAGCTGCGGTGCGATCGGGCCGGATGCAGCGAGGAAGTCGCGGGCAAGGCGCAGCGCGACCGCCTCGTCATTTGCCTCGATCGACAGCATCACGACCGCTGCGGCGCGTCGGCCCGTGAGCAGCTTGCCGGTTACCTGTGCGAGTTTCATACCGATCTTGCTGGTGAGAAAGCGGCCGTCGACCCAATACCAGGACCAGACAAATCGACGGGTCTGCCCGTTTGAAATCCGTCGGAGATTGGCGTTGAGCAGGACGCCATCGACGACGAGCGGTGAACTGGAATCCGATATGCGCCGCCACCGTTCGTCCTGCACTTCGTTGCTGAACGAGAGCAGTTCACTCCCCTTGCGCTGATCGCTGTAGAAAACGACGTGCAAATCGACATTCCAGTCTACGCCCGCCGTGTAGCGCTGCTGCTTCTCCGCGGCTGGGTTCTGGTAGGTCGGACGCCAAGCCGCCGTCGCGTCGATCACGTGCCAGGACGCGCGGGCGTCCGGTAGCGAGATCATGACCGTCGGCTTTTTCGGGGTCGCGTAGTTCAGATAACTTGCGTAGGCCGGGCCCCACGCCGCGATAGCGAGCACGAGCGCGCCAGCGATCACGAACGAGATCGCTGGGACGCGCGCGTCTTGGGTGGGCATGCGCGCCCAGCGCGGCACATGCCAATCATCGGGGGCATCGCGAAATTTGAGGCCGATCCAGGTGAGCAACAGGGTTATGGCGGCAAAGAAGCCCCAGCCATAAATCAGATGATCCGCGCCAATGGCGTATTTGTAATCGGAGTAATGCGCGATCAACACGATGCCCAACGCACGAAAACCGTTCGCGATGATCGGGATCGTCACCGATAGCGCGACGAAAATCGCGCGGCGTTTCCAATCGCGATAGATCAAGTCGGCGAACAGAAAGCCATAGGCGACCGAGGCGATCAGAAAGCGTAAGCCCGCGCAGGCCTCGGCGACATGAAAGCTGCCGGACGGAATCGAGATGAAGACGCCGTCGACGTAGTTGGGGATGCCGATGAGATCGAGACCGACGGCGATGAACCAGGTGGTGAAATCCTGCATTACCGGAACGAGCTGCTCACCGCTGGGCACGAGGAAGATGAGGTAGAAGAAGGGAAAGGCCAAGGCGAAATAGACCCGCCAACCAAGCACTGCGAGCAGCAGGCATTGAAGAATCCCAAACATCGCGAATTGCTGGACTTCGTACACCGTGGCCGTGTTGGCCACGAGCCAGGCGCCGCTGC
>JANNTF010000836.1:0-2412 GCA_031403455.1 Alphaproteobacteria bacterium
TGTCCCTCCTCGAGTTGAGGAGGGACGACATGCCGATGTGTCGCGGTCGGGGGAATCCTGCTTAGGTTCGGGCGTCACGCAAGTCGGGGGACAGAGTTCATGGCGTCGGTCGCATCGTTCTTTTCGCAAACCTATGCTGAGGCGCGCGGGAAATTCCTCGCTGCGGTCGAGGCCGGCGGGGCGCGGCTGCTCGAGAGCATCGAGAATCCGAATCCGGGCCCCGATGGCGGCCGGCTCTTCACCGACGTGGCGCGGATCGGGCCAGGCGATGCGAAGAAGCTCCTCGTGCTCACCAGCGCGACCCATGGCATCGAAGGGTATTGCGGCTCGGGCTGCCAGATCGGCTGGCTCGCCAACCATCACTACTGGCGCGATGCGACTCCCGACGTGGCGGTCTATCTGGTCCATGCGATGAACCCCCATGGCTTCGCCTGGGGACGACGCGTCACGGAAGAGAATGTCGACCTCAATCGCAACTTCGTCGATTTCTCAGCGCCGCTGCCGAGCAATCCCGATTATGAGGCGCTCGCCGAGCACATCAATCCGCGCGCCTGGTCGCCGGCCGCGATCACCGCGGCGGATGCGGCGATCGCGCGCCACTACGATCTGCCGAACGCCGATTTCCTGCCGCGCGCCATTCATGGCGGGCAATACGTCAACGACAAGGGCACGTATTTCGGCGGCTTCGCGCCGACCTGGGTACGGTTGAATTTCGACGCCCTCGCGCGCCGGCATTTCGCGCAGGCCACCGATATCTGCCTGGTCGACTACCACACCGGACTCGGACCGCTCGGCCATGGCGATCTGATCTTCGGCAACTCACCCGTCTCGGGGTGCGCGCGCGACTGGTTCGACCACATCACGCCGACGGATGAGGATCTCGAAAGGGCCAAGGCCCAATCGGGTGGCCATGTCACCAATTCGATCCCGGGCACGCTATCGAAGTATCTGCGCACGCTGCTCCCGCATGCGCGGCTCACAGCCGGCGCCGTCGAGTACGGCACGCATGACGTGCGGTCCGTGCTGCGCGCCATCCGCGCCGACAACTGGCTCTGGGCCCATGGCGATCCGCACGCGCCGCAGGGCCAGGAGATCCGCGCCTTCATGCGCGAGATGTTCTATCCGTCGGTACCGGAGTGGAAGATCATGGTGCATTCTCGCTCCAACGACATCATCCGCATGGCGCTCGCCGGACTCGCGCGCGCCTGACGACAGGGGAAATCATGACCAGCACCACCAAGAAGCTCGGCGTCGGCGTTCTCGGCGCGCATACCTGGGCGGAGAAGGCGCATCTGCCGGGCTATGCCGCGGATCCGCGCGTCGATCTCGTTGGCGTCTGCGACGTGATTCCGGAGCGCGCGCAGGCGATGGCGAAGATGTTCGGCGCGCGGCGCGTCTACGACACCGCAGCCGAACTGCTCGCCGATCCGGAGATCGCGATGGTCGATGTCTGCACGCCGACCGACACCCATCTCGATCTCGGCTTGGCGGCGATCGCCGCGGGCAAGCATGTGCTGTGCGAGAAGCCGATCGCGCGCGACGCCGCCGACGCCTTCCGCCTGGCGCGCGCCGCCGCGGCCGCCAAGGTCAAGACCAAGGTCGGTTTCACCTTCCGCTATTCGCCAGCGCTGCGGCAGATCAAGAGCTGGATCGCCGATGGCACGCTCGGCGAGATCTTCCACATCCACGGCCTCGAGCAGAACAGCCAGTTCCTCGATCCGTATTTCCCGCTGCGCCAGGTCCCGGCCGGCGTCGATTTCAATGCCGCGCAGCCGATCCCGCAATCGATCGTCGGCTATGGCTCGCATCTCGTCGATCTCATGCGCTGGCTCGCCGGGGATTTCGCGGCGGTCGCGGCGACGATGCGCAACTACGTGCCGGCGCGGATCGTGCGCGGCTACGAGGGGCTGCAGCGCATCAATGTCGATGACGGCACTGTCGCGCTGGTCGAATTCACCTCGGGCGCGCAAGGCATGCTGCAGACCTCGATCGTGGCGGTCGGCAATTATCCGGGCATCGAGATCCGGGTCTATGGCTCCAAGGGCGCGGCCGTCGGTCGCCTCGTCACGGAGCGCGGCATCGCCGAGACGCTGCATCGCGCGCGCGCCGACGCGGTGGAGTTCGAGCCGGTGACGCTGCCTGCGTCGCATTTCCCGCCGGGCACGAGCCTGCATACGGAATGGCGCGAACTCTACTACCGCAATCTCGTGCGGCTCTGGGTCGGGGAACTGATCGAAGGCCGCGTGCCGGAAGGCGATTTCCTCGACGGCGCCAAGAGCCAGGAGATCGTCGATGCCTGCGTGCGCGCGCATGTCGAGCGCCGCTGGGTCGATCTGCCGCGCTATGCGGATGCGTAGAGTCTCACCACCCCGCGCGGCTGCGCCGCGCTGCCCCTCCTCAAGTCGAGGAGGG
>JANNTF010000837.1:0-6107 GCA_031403455.1 Alphaproteobacteria bacterium
GCAGCAGCGCGTGCTGCGCCATGTGCCCCAGGCGGACCTCAAGGTTCTCGATCCGGTGGTCAATCCTGCCTTCATCACGGTCCAGCACAGCTACCTCGTCTACGATCAGCTGTTCAGCTGGGACTCGAACGGCCGCGCGCAGCCGCAGATGGTCGAGACGGTGGAGAAGAGCGCGGACGGCAAGTCCTACGCGTTCAAGCTGCGCTCCGGACTCAAGTTCCATGACGGCACGCCGGTGCGCGCCGCCGATGCGGTCGCCTCGTTGAAGCGCTGGGCGGCCAAGGATCCTGCCGGCAAGAAGATGATCGGCTGGGGCTTGCAGGCGGTGGCGCTCGACGACCAGCGCTTCACCGTGACGCTCACCGTCGCCTTCGGTCAGATCTTGGAGATCCTGGGCAAGCCGAGCTGGCCGCTCTTCGTCATGCGTGAGAAGGATGCCGCGCTCGACATCACGACATCGGTCACTGAAGTGGTCGGATCGGGGCCGTTCCGCTTCCTGCGTGCCGAATGGGTTCCCGGCAGCAAGGTCGTCTACGAACGTAACCCGGACTATTTGCCGCGCAGTGAGAAGGCGGATTTTCTTTCCGGTGGCAAGGTCGTGAATTTCGACCGCATCGAGTGGAACATCATCGCCGATCCGTCGACCGCCGCCGCGGCACTCGGCAAGGGGGAAGTCGATATCGTCGAATCATTGCCCGGTGACCTGATCGAATCGGTCGAGAAGAACAAGGACGTGGTCATCCGCATCCAGAAGCTCTCAGGTTTGATGGGCATGATGCGGCTCAACCATCTCCATCCGCCGTTCAATCATCCCAAGGCGCGCGAGGCGCTGCTCTATATGGTCGATCAGGCCGATTATATGGCGGTCGCCATCGGCAGCGAGAAACGCTGGCGGGTGTGCCATGCCTTTCTGGTCTGCGACACGCCCTACGGGACGGAGCTCGGCATGGAGGCCTATCGCAAGCCCGACCTCGACCGTGCGCGGCAGCTGCTCAAGGAGGCCGGCTACACAGGTGAGAAGATCGTCCTCATGCACCCGACCAACATCTCGATCGTGCGCGAGATGTCGGAAGTGTCCGGACAGCGCCTGCGTGAAATCGGTTTGAACGTCGATATCCAGCCGATGGAATGGACCGCGATGCTGCAGCGTCGGTTCAAGGCCGACAAGCCGAACGAAGGCGGCTGGCATATCTGGCACACCTATTCGCCGGCGCTCGATCTCGCCAATCCGCTCACCAGCTACGCGATGGATGCGCCGTGTCAGGTCACCGGCTGGCCGGGCTGGGCCTGCGATCCGGAGCTCGAGAAGATGCGCGAGGAATTCGCGCTGGCACCGGACAATGATGCGCGTCGGCTGGTGGGGGAACGCATCCAGCGCCAGGCTGCGAAACTCGTGCCGATGGTGCCACTGGGTCAGTTCTTCTCGCCGGTGTTGTTTCGCAGCAATCTAGAAGGCTTTCTCGAAACGCCCGTCCCGGTGATGTGGAACGTCGCGCGCAAGCGGTGAGACTCTTCGCTGCAGCTTGAGTTGATCCCGATCAGCCGATGTACACCTATGTTCTGCATCGGCTGATCGCCGCCGTGCCGGTTCTGCTCGTCGTCGCGCTGTTCGTCTTCCTGCTCCTGCACATCACACCAGGCGATCCCGCGATCGTCATCGCCGGCGACCTCGCCTCGGCCGAGGAACTCGAACGCATTCGCCAGCAGCTCGGCCTGGATCGGCCGCTGCATCTGCAGTTCATCGCCTGGATCTGGCGCCTGGCGCAGGGCGATCTCGGCGTCTCCATTTTTTCCAACCTTCCGGTCACGACGCTGATTGCCCAGCGGCTCGAGCCGACGATCGTGCTGACTCTGCTCACCACGATCATCGCGATTGCAGGCGCCATCCCGTTGGGGGTCGTTGCCGCTGCGCGCGCCGGGACGGGCCTCGACCGCATGCTGATGGGCGTATCGGTGCTGGGATTCTCCGTGCCGATCTTCGTGCTCGGATATGGCCTCATCCAGCTCTTCTCCGTGACCCTCGATCTGCTCCCGGTTCAAGGCTACGCGCCGCTCGCCGGGGGATTATGGCTGACGTTGCGCAGCATGATCCTGCCGAGCCTAGCGCTCGGTCTCGTTTATTTCGCGCTGATCGCGCGCATGACGCGAGCCAGCATGCTCGATGTCCTGAGCGAGGACTACATTCGCACTGCGCATGCCAAAGGCGTGGCGCCGGGACCAGTCCTGCTCGTCCATGCGCTCAAGAATGCCGCCATCCCGATCATCACCACCATCGGAATAGGCATCGCGTTACTGCTCGGCGGCGTCGTCGTCACGGAGACGGTGTTCAACATTCCCGGCCTCGGACGGCTCACGGTCGAGGCCATCCTGCGGCGCGACTATCCGGTCATCCAAGGCGTCATTCTCCTGTTCTCGCTCGTCTACGTCTTCGTCAACCTGGCCGTGGATCTGACCTACACTTTGCTCGATCCACGGATCCGGTACTGAGCGATGGCGGTCGCCGAAACTCTGTCCGCTCGTTCACCGGTTCGGCCGATCCGCTTCATCCGCCGTCACCCGACGCTGGTCATCGGCGGGCTGGTCTTGCTCGCCCTGGCGCTGATCGCATTGGCCGCGCCCTGGCTTGCCACTCACGATCCGGTACGAATCAGTCCACGCACGCGGCTCAGGCCACCGAGCGTCGCGCATTGGTTCGGCACGGATCATCTCGGTCGCGATCTCTATAGCCGCGTGATCTACGGCACGCGGGTTTCGCTGCAGGTCGGGACAATCGTGGCAATGCTGGCGACCAGCCTCGGACTCGCGATCGGCCTGATCTGCGGTTTCGTGCGGCGTGTCGACAATCTCGTCATGCGAGTCATGGACGGAATCATGGCGGTGCCGGGAATCCTGCTCGCCTTCGCGCTGGTGGCGTTGACCCGGCCCGGATTGTTGACCGTCATTGCGGCGATCACCATCCCCGAGATTCCGCGTGTCACCCGGCTGGTGCGCTCGGTGGTGCTGTCGCTTCGGGAGTTCGTCTATGTCGAGGCGGCGCGCACGGTCGGCACGCGATTCTTGCGCCTGCTCTGGCGGCACATCCTGCCGAATGCCGTCGCGCCGCTGGTGGTCCAGGCGAGTTACGTCTTCGCTTCGGCGGTGATAGCGGAAGCGATCCTGAGTTTCCTCGGTGCGGGAGTTCCCCCGGATGTCCCGAGCTGGGGCAACATCGTGGCTGAGGGCCGCGAGCGTATCTTCATCGCCTTCCACATTGTGGCGTTCCCCGGTCTGTTCCTGACCGTGACCGTGCTCGCGGTCAATCTCATGGGTGACGGTCTGCGGGACAGCCTCGATCCGCGTTTGCGTCGGCGCATCTGAGCGAAGGCGAATCAGAGCGCACCGGCTCTGTGCAGCGGGTCCTTATTCATCGGCCTTCGACACGACACGAGACGTATCAGAGTCAGGGAGTGGTAGAATATGAAAGAGCTTCAAGTGTTTTCGCTCGAGGGCCGCGTCGCGCTGGTGACCGGCAGCTCGCGCGGTCTGGGCTGGGCGATGGCGCAGGCGCTGGCCGGGGCCGGCGCCCATGTCGTCATCAACGGCCGTGATGCGTCACGCATCTCGGCGCGTGCGGATGAGCTGAAGGGCAGGGGGCTCGCAGCCTCGCAGCAGCCCTTCGACGTCGGCGATGGGCAAGCCGTGGCGACGGGTGTCGCGGCGATCGGCGAGCGTCTCGGCCGGCTCGACATCCTCATCAACAATGCCGGCATCGTCATCCGCAAGCCGACCGTCGAGACGAGCGATGCGGAATGGAACGAGGTGATCGGCACCGATCTCACGGCGTGCTTTCGCGTCGCGCGCGAGGCGGCCAAGCAGATGCTGCGTCATCGCTGGGGCCGCATCATCAACATCTCCTCGGTGATGGGCGTCTTCGCGCGCCCGACGATCGCGTCCTATGTCGCGTCGAAGGCCTGCATCCACGGCCTCACGCGCGCGCTCGCGGTCGAGTTCGGGCCGCAAGGCATCAATGTCAATTGCATCGCGCCGGGGTTCTACCCCAGCGAAGCCAACGCCACCGTGAGACAGGACACGGAATTCTACGATCGGGTCAGCGCGCGCACGCCGCTTGGCCGCTGGGGCGATCCGAAGGAACTCGGCGGTGCGGCGATCTACTTCGCCTCGGAAGCCTCGTCCTATTGCAACGGTCAGGTGCTGGCGATCGACGGCGGCATGACCATCGCGATGTGATCACATCCGGCGTGCGATGCGCGGGTCGAGGCGGTCGCGCAATCCATCGCCGAGGAGATTGACCGCGAGCACGACGAGGGCGAGACCTGCGCCGGGGAAGAAGATCGTCCAGGGTGCGCGCTGCAGATTGAGCCGGCTCTGCGCGATCATGTTGCCCCAGGTCGGCGTCTGCGGCGGGATGCCGGCGCCGAGGAAGGACAGCGCGGCCTCGACCAGGATCGCGGAGGCGCAGATGAACGTCGCCTGGACGATGAGCGGCGCGAACGTGTTCGGCAGGATGTGGCGCCGGATGATCTTCACGCTGCGGCTGCCGCCGGAGATCGCGGCGTCGACGTAGGGCTGCTCGCGCGCCATCAGCACGACCGAACGCACGAGGCGCACGACGCGCGGAATCTCCGGGATGACGATTGCGACCACCACGGTGAAGATGCTCGCACCCGTCAGCGCGACGAGCGCGATGGCGAGCAGGATGCCCGGGATCGCCATCAGCCCGTCCATGAACCGCATCACGATCCCGTCGACACGGCGGAAATACCCGGCCGCCAGACCGATCACCAGGCCGATGGAGACGGAGATCGTCGCGACCGTGATGCCCACGATCAGCGAGATGCGCGTGCCGTGCACCGTGCGCGCAAAGACATCGCGGCCGAGATGATCGGTGCCGAACCAGTTCTGCGCATCCGGCGCGCGCAGGCGATTCACCGGCGCCTGGAACAGCGGATCGCCCGATATGAACGGCGCGGCGATGGCGACCAGCGTCATGAACACGAGCAACGCCGTGCCGAGGACGATCGTCGGGTTGCGGCGGATGAACCGGCGCAGCGCGCTTTGCGTCGCGCCCGCCGCCGGCGCTGGGAGTGTCGTCGCCATGTCAGTACCGGATCCGTGGATCGAAGACCGTGTAGGAGAGATCGACCACCAGGTTCACCAGGACGTAGATGCCCGAGAAC
The DNA here is from genome assembly GCA_031403455.1 of Alphaproteobacteria bacterium. Taxonomy (GTDB): domain Bacteria; phylum Pseudomonadota; class Alphaproteobacteria; order CACIAM-22H2; family CACIAM-22H2; genus CAIOSQ01. The sequence continues at coordinate 5,178 of JANNTF010000837.1, forward strand.
ACCATGATCACGCCCTGGATGATGGGATAGTCGCGGCGCTGGATCGCGTCGACCACGAGCCGCCCGATCCCGGGAATGTTGAACACGGTCTCGGTGATCACCACCCCGCCGATCAGCAGCGCGATGCCGATGCCGATGACCGTCACGATCGGCACCGCCGCATTCTTGAGCGCATGCTTGAGCAGCATCGGCGCCGTCGCTACGCCCTTGGCGCGTGCGGTGCGCATGTAGTCCTCAGCCAGCACGTCGAGCATGGTCGCGCGCGTGATCCGCGCGATCAGCGCGATATAGACGAGGCCGAGCGTGATCGTCGGCAGCACGAGATTGTGCAGCCACGGTCCGAAGCCTTCGTCGATCGACGTGTATCCCTGCACCGGCAGCCAGCGCAGCCAGATCGCGAAGCAGTAGATCAGCAGATAGCCGACGACGAAGACGGGCACCGAGAACCCCATCACGGCAAAACCCATGACAAGGCGATCGATGCCCGAGCCCGCCTTCCATGCGGCGATGACGCCCAGCGTGACGGCGATGACCACGGCGAAGATGATCGTGGTGATGGCGAGGGAAATCGTCGGCTCCGCGCGCTGGCCGATCAGCGTCGTGACCGATGTCCGCCAGAACATCGACTCGCCGAGATCGCCACGCGCGAGGCTGACCATCCAGGTGACGAATTGACGCCACAGCGGCTCGTCGAGGCCGAGCTTTTGGCGGATCTGCGCGATATTTTGCGGCGTCGCGTTGTCGCCGGCCATGATCGCGGCGGGATCGCCCGGTGCGAGATGCAGCAGCAGGAAGACGCACACCGCGACGATGAACATGACCGGCACGGTCGAGAGCAGGCGGCGGACGATGTAGGCGATCATGGGGTTGGATCTGTACGTCGAGCGTTCGGCCTCACCACCCCGCGCGCTCCGCGCGCTGCCCCTCCTC
>JANNTF010000838.1:0-10792 GCA_031403455.1 Alphaproteobacteria bacterium
TGAACGATGAACTCGATATCGATCAGTCCGCCCAGGCGATTCTTGAGGTCCCAGAACCCGTCGCCCTTGCGCTCCCGCAGCATGCGTTGGCGCATGTCCGAAACCTCGGCGATCAGCGCCGTCGCATCGCGGGGCCGGGTCAGCACATCGCGGATGGCCGTTTCGATGCGCGCCCGCAATCGCGGCGCCGCGGCCACGACACGCCCGCGGGTCAACGTCATGTGCTCCCACGTCCACGCATCCTCGGCGTGATAGCGGCAAAATCCGCCGAGATTGGTGGCGATCGGTCCTTTCGTTCCGGATGGCCGCAACCGCGTATCGACCTCGTAGAGCAACCCCTCGGGCGTCATCGCGGTGACGGCGTTGACGAAGCGCGTCGCGAGCCGGAGATAGTATTGCGGCACGACGAGCTTCTTCTCGCCGGTGGATATGGCCTGATCGTCGGGCGCTTCGTAGAGCAGCAGGAGATCGAGATCCGAGGTGGCCGTCATCTCGCGCCCGCCGAGCTTGCCGAGCGCGACGATCGCGAATTCACCGTCGGGGATCTCGCCATGCAGCCGATGAAACTCGCGCTCGACCGCGGGCTTCAGCGCGGTGAGCGACGTATCGGCGATATCGGCCAGCGCCTCACCGGCGCGCGCTGGCGGCAAGCGACCGCGCAGAAGCTGGACGCCGATCTGGAATTCCCGCTCGTTCTTCCAGCGGCGCACGACATCCAGCACGTCCTGGAAGTCACGCGCCTGGGAGAGCGCCGCGGCGATTTCCCGCGCATACGCAGCGGCGTCGGGCGGCTCGGTCCACAGGCTTTCGGCCAGCACCACGTCGAGCAGGCCAGGGCGCGTGCTGAGTCGATCGGCCAGGCGCGGCGCGCCACCCATGATCTCGCTGACCAGGACAAGGAGATGCGGGTTCGCATGGAACAACGAGAAGAGCTGCACGCCGGCGGGCAGCCGCGACATGAAGCGATCGAAATTCAGGAACGCCGCTTCCGGATCCGGCGCGCCGCCGAGCGCGCCGAGCAGCGCCGGCATCAGCTCGGTCAGCAATTCGCGCGCGCGTGAGCTGCGCATGCTGCGATAGCGGCCGTGATGCCACGCGCGGACCTGGGCCGCGACGGCGGATGGATTCTGGAAACCCAGACGAGTCAGTGTCTCCAGCGTGCCCGGGTCGTCGTCGGCGCCCGTGAAGACGAGGTTGCCGCCCCTCTCGCCGAGTTCGGGGGCTTCCTCGAACAGGCCGGCGTAGCAGCGTTCGACACGGCGCAAGACATCGAGCATCGTCGTCGCGAAACTCGATATGTCGGGCGCGCCAAGAAAACGCGCGAGCTGAAACAGCCCGGCCTCGTCGGCGGGCAGCGTCTGCGTCTGCTGGTCGGCGATCATCTGCAGCCGATGCTCGGCGCGGCGCAGATAGTCGTAGCAAGCGGTGAGATCAGCGACGACGGCGCGATCGGCGCGACCGGCCTCGGCGAGGGCGCCGAGGGCCGGACAGGTGGCGCGCAGGCGCAGCGCCGGATTGCGCCCGCCCCAGATGAGCTGAAGCGTCTGCGCGTAGAACTCGATCTCGCGAATCCCGCCGCGACCGAGTTTGATATTGTGCCCGGCCAGGGCGACTTCGGCGCCGCCGCGATGCGCGTGGATCTGGCGCTTGATCGAGTGGATGTCCTGAACCGCCGCGAAGTCGAGATGTCGGCGCCATAGAAATGGCCGCAAGCGCTGCAGGAATTCGTCGCCAGCGTCGATGTCCCCGGCGACCGGGCGCGCCTTGATCATCGCGGCGCGTTCCCAATTCTGGCCGAGCGTCTCATAGTAGAATTCAGCGCCATCGGTCGACATCGCCAGCGGCGTGGCGCCGGGATCCGGCCGCAGGCGCAGATCCGTGCGCAGCACGTAGCCGTCGGCTGTGCGTTCCTCGAGCAGCTTCACGACGCCGCGTACGAGGCGCACGAAATGCTTCTGCAGCGTGTCGCGATCGACGCTGCGCACGCGCTCGAGATCGTAGAGGACAATCAGATCGACGTCGGACGAATAGTTCAGCTCCTGGCCGCCAAGCTTGCCCATGCCGAGCACGACCAGACCGCTGCCGCGCGATGGCGCGCTCGGATGCGCGAGTTCGATGACGCCATTCGCCGCGAGCGCGCGGAGCTGGTCGTCGATGGCGAGGCCGATGGCGCAATCCGCGAAATCGGAGAGGGCGCGCGTCACCTGCTCCAGCGGCCACAATCCGGCGATGTCGGCGACCGCGATGGTCAGGGCCGCGCGCCGCCGGCTGACGCGCAGGATGCGGGCGAGTTCGGCGCCGGTGACCGCGCCTTGTCCCGCTTCTCGCATCGCCGCGAATACGCCCGCGAGTGCCGCGGCGGGTCCGCCGTGCAGCAGCCTTCCGGCAAAGCCGACGTCGCGTTGGATGCAGTGGGTGAGGAAGGGACTGTTGCCGAAGATCGCCGCCAGGGCCGACTGGCCGGCGGGAGTCCGTGCCGCCTGACCCAGCCAGATCGCGGACGAGTCGTCGGGCGCGTCGGCGATCTCGGCGACCAGATTCTCTTGCTCCCGGCCGACAGCCGCGAGGTCGGCCGGCGCCGGCCATGTGGCCCTGGCAAAGTCGGGAAAGACTCCGATCATGGCGCAAGATAGCCGGTCCCAGCCGGCCAGGGCATTCGAGCTATGGGGTATGCCGATACGACGGGAAACCCTGGCCGTCGCTGGGCGTTGTATGATGGTCCCATGTTTCACCGCTTCGCCCGTCTCCTGCTGGAAGGCCTCGCCGTGCTGGCGCTGGTGCTGGTTGCGGGCATCGCCTTGGGGGCGTGGCGGCTCTCCCAGGGCCCGGTATCGGTCGGCTTTCTGAGCCCGCTCCTCGACAAGGCGATCGAGGACGCCATGCCGGGCTATGCGATCGAGTTCGAGGACACCGTGCTGGTATGGGCCGGGTGGGATCACGGATTCGACGTGCGGATGCGCGATCTTGCCGTGTTCGGACCGGCTGGCTCCAAAGTAGCGGAGTTCAGCGAGGCAACCGTGCGGCTCTCGGGGCGGGCGTTGGTCCGCGGTCGCGTCGAGCCCTCGCATATTCTGGTCGACGGTCCCGTCCTCAAGCTCGAGCGTGGCGAGGATGGCATCGTGCGCTTCGCGGGTCAGGGGGAAAACGCGCTGACTCTGGGCACGGCTCTTGCCCCGCGCGCGGACGGCGCGCCGATGGCGGATGTGCTGCAGCAGATCACGATCTCCGGCGCGGAGATCGAGTTCACGGACGTGCCGACCCGCGCCCTGTGGCGCGCGCGCGAAGCCAATGTCGTCCTCTCGCGCAAGGCAGGCACGACGACGCTGGACGCCGATCTGCGGGTCTTGCGTCGCGATCGCTCGGCGCGGATCACGTTGCGCGCCGGGCAGCAGGCGGGCGCGGGCCGTATCGATACGGTCGTGACCTTTGAGGATGTGTCGACCGATCTGATCGCCGATCTCGCGCCCGAGGCGGCGCGGCTGTCGGCCTTGACCCTCGCGCTGAGCGGCAGATTGGAGCTTGGCTTCGACGGTGCGGGGCGGTTGCTGAACGGCGCGGGACGCGTCGCCGGCCGCAATGGCCGCTTCACCGACGCCACGCTGTTTCCCGAGCCGGTCGCGATCCGATCGCTGAGCGCGAGCGGGCGCTATGACATTGCGACGCAGCGTGCGGAGCTGAGCGACGTCGCCATCGAACTCGATGGCGGCAGGATCGATGCCCGCGCAACCTTGCAGCGTGCGACGACGCGCCTGACGATTGCCGGTACGGCGCGCGCGCGCGCTGTGCCTGTCGACGCCCTGGCGCGACTCTGGCCCTTGCGACTGGCACCCAACGCGCGGCGGTGGATGACCACGAATCTCAGCGGCGGTCAGGTCGATGACACGCAGGTCGAGTTCGCTTTGGTCGGGCCGGAATTCGCCGCGCTCAAGTTGACGCGGCTCGCCGGCGTTTCGAATTTCCAGGGTGTCGGGATCAACTATCTCAACCCGATGCCGCGCGTGCTGGGCGTCGCTGGGAGCGCGACGCTGGGTGTCGCACGTATCGATGTCGCCACGACCAGCGGCGCGGTCGGCGCTCTGCGCGTCGACGAGAGCAAGATCGCGCTCTCCGGTCTCGACACAGGGGAGGAGTTTGCGGACATCCAGATCCTCGTGCGCGGTGCGGTGCGCGATCAAGTCCAGCTCCTCGACTCGCCGCCGCTCAATTTCATGAAGACTGTCGCCCTCGGTCCTGGCGATTTCGGCGGCGAGGCCGCGACGCGCGCGCGGTTCGTTTTTCCCCTGATCAGCCGCCTCAAGGTCGAGCAGCTGGCGGTGACGGGGAGCTCGGATGTGAAGGGTTTCGCGTTGAAGCGCGCGGCGTTGGGGCAGGATGCGCGCGACGGTGATCTGACGCTGAAATTCGATGAAAAGAGTCTGAACGCGACTGGCAAGCTCGTGGTCGGGCGAACCCCGACGGAGGTCGACTACACGCTGGGCTTCCTGTCGACAAATCCGGTTCGCGAACGCATCAAGGCGAGCGGCCGTCTCCCGGCTGGCGAACTCGCCAATCTCGGCTTCGATTTCACGCCCTATCTCGAGGGACCCTTGCCGCTGAGCCTCGACTACACCGCGCGGCGCAATGGCACCGGCGATCTGGTCATCGAGGCCGGCCTCGAGCAGGCGACACTGACGCTGTCCGATCTCGGCTGGCAGAAGCCGCCGGGCCAACCCGGGAGTGGTCGGCTGGAACTGCAGATCCAGCGCGAGAAGCCGTTCGAGATTCGCAATCTCCGGATCTCCGCGGGCGATGCCGACGTGACCGGCCGAATCCGTTTCACGCCGGACGGCAAGTCGATAGCGCGCGCCGATCTCGAGAAGTTTCGCGTCGGACGCACCAATGTCCGCGCCAGTGTGATCCGCGAGCAGCGTGGTTGGCGGGCCCAGATCTCCGGTGCCGCCGTCGATCTCTCGGAGATCAAGATCGAGCTGGGCAGCGAACAGCCCCGACCCACCCAATCCCGCTTGAGCGTCGATGCGACGATCGGCCGGGTGTGGATCGATCCGGATCGCTTCCTGCAGCAGGTGTCTTTTCGTGGCGAGCGCTCAGCGACCTGGGAACGCGCCCAGCTCACGGCGAGCGGCATCGATCGCAAGGGCAAGACCGATACCTTCAACCTGAACCTCACCACCGATACAGCCGGGCGGCAGGAGCTGCGCGGCAAGACAGCCAATGCGGGCGCGATGCTGCGCAGCCTCGGCGTGACCGACAAGATGCTCGGCGGCGAGCTGGAACTCGAAGGCGCAACCGACGAGAAGCTCGAAGGCAAGCCGCTGGCGCTGGACATTCGCATCAAGAACTATCGGATCGTCGATGAGCCGGCGATCGCCCGGTTTCTCGCGACGGCCTTCCTGACGGGTATTCCCGATTCGATGCGCGGCGAGGGCATCGGGTTCGATCGCTTCGATGGTCGCGCGCTGGTCCGCAACTCGGTGATCGACATCATCGATATGCGCACCAGCGGGCCGGCGATCGGCATTCAGGCGCGGGGCAGGATCGATATCGGCGCCGATCGCATGGACATGGACGGGACGATCGTACCGGCCAATGCCGTGAATTCGCTGTTCGGCAAGATCCCGGTGATCGGCGAGATCCTGTTCGGACCCGGACTCTTCGCGGCGCGCTATTCCGTCCGCGGCCCACGCAGCAATCCCGAAGTGACGATCAATCCCTTGTCGGCGCTGGCGCCCGGCGTGCTGCGCAACATCTTCGGAATCTTCGACGGCGGCGGCACACCGCCGCAGGGCAATGCGGCGCCGCCGGCATTTCCATCAGGCTCGTCGGACCAGTGATCATTTCTTGGCGCTGACTCTGACGACCTTCTTCTTGCCCCGGGTTATTTTCAATTGGTCGCGGTCGATTAGATTGGCGACGCTGATTTCGATTCGCCAATCCGTGACCCGCTGATCGTCGATCTGTATCGCTCCTTGTTCGATCAACCGGCGCCCTTCGCTCGCGCTCGTGGTGGCACCGACCTCGACTAGGAGCTGGCGCAGCGCCACAGGATCGTCCGTGAGGATCGGATAGGTTGGCACGTCCTCGCCGCTCAATCCCTCCTCGAACTCTCTACGCGCCGTTTGTGCCGCGCTCTGCGCCGCCTCCCGACCATGCAACAGCCTGGTTGCCTCCAAGGCGAGAATTTTCTTGGCTTCGTTGATCTCCGCGCCGGCCAGCGCTTCGAGCCGCGCGATCTCGGTGAGCGGCAGCTCGGTGAAGAGCTTCGCGAAACGCCCGACATCGGCGTCTTCCGTGTTGCGCCAGAATTGATAGTAGTCGTACGGCGAGAGGCGATGCGCGCCGAGCCAGATCGCGCCCGACGCCGTCTTCCCCATCTTCTGGCCCGATGCGGTCGTGATCAGCGGCGTGGTCAGGCCGAACAGCGCGAGCTCGGCGACACGCCGCCCGAGCTCGACTCCCATCACGATATTGCCCCATTGGTCGGAGCCGCCCATCTGCAGATTGCAGCCTTGGCGCGTCGCGAGTTCGACGAAGTCGTAGGACTGCAGCAGCATGTAGTTGAACTCTAGAAACGACAGCGGCTGGTCGCGCTCCAGCCGCAGCTTGACGGAGTCCATCGTCAGCATGCGATTGACCGAGAAGTGCCGACCGATATCGCGGAGGAACGGGATGTAGCGCAGCTCGTCGAGCCACTCCGCGTTGTTCGCCATCACGGCCGGGTTGTCGCCGCCGGCGAAGTCCAGGAACGGGTCGAAGTTGCTGCGGATGCCGGCGAGATTCTCGGCAATCGAGTCGTCGTTGAGGAGCTTGCGAACCTCGTCGCGAAAGGACGGATCGCCGATCTTGGTTGTGCCGCCGCCCATCAGCACGATCGCGCGCTGGCCGGTCCGCTGCAGCCACCGCAGCAGCATGATCTGCACCAACGATCCGATATGCAGCGAGTCGGCGGTGCAATCGAAGCCGATATAGCCCGTGACGCCGCGTTTGGCGGCCAGCGCGTCGAGGCCTTCAGGATCGGTGATCTGATGGATGAAGCCGCGCTCTTGGAAGATGCGCAGCAGGTCTGAGCGGAAGTGAGTCATCGGACGCCGGATCTAGCATGCTCGGGCCGAGCGGCCCAAGCGAGGGACGAGGTTCAGCGCTTCACGCGAACGCTGGGCGCTCGGGCGATCGCGCCAGGCTTGACGGCGCTCGCGAGATAGTCGGTTGCGGCGGCGCTGAGTTTGTCCAGCCTGTCCGTGAAGAAGTGATTGGCGCCTTTCACGACACGATAATCGATCACGATCTCTTTCTGACGCCGCAGTTTCTCCGTCAGCTTCTGGACGGATTCCTCGGTCACGATCTCGTCCTTGTCGCCTTGGAGAATCAGGCCGGAGGACGGGCAGGGAGCGAGGAAGCCGAAATCGTAAACATTGGCCGGCGGCGCCACGACGATGAAACGATCGATCTCCGGCCGGCGCATCAGGAGCTGCATCCCGACCCAAGCGCCGAACGAGAACCCGGCGATCCAGCAAGCCGAAGCATTCGCGTTATAGGCTTGAATCCAATCGAGCGCCGATGCCGCGTCCGAAAGCTCCCCTTCGCCGCGGGCGAAGGCGCCCTGGCTGCGACCGACGCCGCGGAAGTTGAACCTCAACGTGGCGAACCCGGCCTGCAGAAAGCACTGGTTGAGCGAGAAGACGATCTTGTTATGCATCGTCCCGCCATATTGCGGGTGCGGATGCAGCAGCACGGCAACCGGCGCGCGGTCGGTCTTGGCCGGCGTGTAGCGGCCTTCGAGGCGGCCTTCGGCACCGTTGATGATCACTTCAGGCATGGGGAACCAACCGGGACAGGGTCATTTGCGGGAGCCCCTCAATAACCTTGCGTGCCACTCGGTCAAAGAACCTCTGGTCTTCAAAGAACATCGGGGCCATTCTTGACTGCGTTTGTCGGACAACCATATCGTCTTCAGGCGACGGAAGCCGAAGAACTCCCGATGCTCAGCTGTTTAGCGCAGCCATCGAGAGTAGCGCGGCGATGATAGTTAGCTATGTCGATGGTTTGCAATGGTTTTCGCCTATCGGCTCGGTCCACTTGCGAGGGATAAAGCGGCAATTCGAGATTTGCGCCGTGGCGCTGTAACTCGGGCTCCCTCCGGTCTGCCCAGCTGCCGCAGCGACTTGAAAGGAGAATGACCATGAAGCTGAGCACACGAGGCCGTTACGCGGTGATGGCCATGGTCGATCTTGCATCGCACAGCAAAGGACGCCCGATCGCGCTGGCGGAGATCGCGGAGCGGCAGGAGATCTCGCTCTCCTATCTCGAACAGCTCTTTGCCAAGTTGCGCCGCGGCGGGTTGGTGCGCTCGGTGCGTGGCCCGGGCGGTGGTTACCTCTTGGCGCACGAAGTCGGTCAGATCCGGGTGTCGGATGTGATTCTCGCCGTCGACGAGCCGATCCGAGCCACGCGCTGCGCGCCCGGCTCGCCTTCAGGGTGTCGAACCAACAAGAGTCGCTGCCTGACCCACGATCTCTGGGAAGAGCTTGGCAATCAGATTCACCTCTACCTCAGCGCCGTAACGATTGCCGATGTCGTGAATCGGCGCGTCCTCGGCACTAGCCAGGTGATCACCCACGCCGAGGCCGGCGATACCCAGTTTGCCCAGCCCACGATTGCCGCCGCGAGCGGCAGCTGATGCGATCGAGAACCCATCGCACATGACTATCATGCCGTCCTACCTGGATTGGAACGCCACCGCGCCGCTGCGCGCGCAGGCGCGGATGGCGATGGTCGACGCGCTGGATCGCGTGGGCAATCCATCTTCAGTCCATCGTTTTGGCCGCGTGGCGCGTCAACTTGTCGATACGGCGCGGCACTCGGTTGCCGCGCTGGTGGGGGCCGAGCCGGCCTGGGTAGTCTTTACGAGTGGCGGGACAGAGGCGAACGCCTTGGCGCTGCGGGGGACGCAGCGAGCTGTATTCGCCTCCGCCGTGGAGCATGTCTCGGTCACGGCCGCTCGCCCCGATCATGTCGTCCTCCCGGTCGACGGCTCCGGGCGAATCGATCTCGGCGCTCTGGAGCGCGCGCTGGATGCCCTCCGCACGCCGTCATTGGTATCGGTGATGCTGGCAAACAACGAGACCGGCATCGTGCAGCCCATCGCCGACGTGGCTGCGATCGCGCATGCGCATGGCGCCTTGCTGCATTGTGACGCTGTCCAGGGCCCTGGCCGGATCGCCATCGACATGATTGCGCTCGGTGTCGATCTGCTGACCCTGTCGGCGCATAAGCTGGGCGGTCCGCAGGGCGTGGGCGCGTTGGTGTGCCGTAGCGACGTCGCCCTGGCGGCGGTGCAGTGTGGCGGAGGTCAGGAACGTGGCCTGCGCGCCGGCACGGAGAATGTGGCGGGAATTGCCGGCTTCGGGGCCGCCTGCCTGGCCGCGCGCATCGATCTGACGAACGCGGGAGATCTGCTGCGCTTACGCGAGCAGCTCGAATCCGGCGTGTGCCGGACGGCCATGGAGACCCGAATCATCGGCGCCGATGTGCCGAGGATCCCCAATACGTCATGTCTGGTTCTGCCGGGTGTCGAAGCGTCAACCCTCGTGATGGCGCTCGACTTGGCAGGCATCGCCGTGAGCTCCGGATCCGCCTGCTCATCCGGCAGGGTACGTCCGTCGCATGTGCTCGCGGCGATGGGTTTGCCGCCGGCCATTGGGAATGGCGGGGTTCGCGTGAGCCTTGGTTGGTCGACGACGGCGAACGAGATAGATCGTTGCATCGAAGCTTGGGGCCAGATCGCCGCGCGTCTGGCCGATCGGCGTGCGGCGGCGGCATGAAGATGATTGCTAGGACTCTTCCAGACGGGGAATGCACAAGATGACGACACTCCAGCGACACTCCGGCAGCAATGAGCCGTCCCGTCCGGTCTATCTCGACTATCAGGCGACCACGCCGCTCGATCCGCGCGTGCTCGACGCGATGATGCCGTTCTTCACGGAGAAATACGGCAATCCGCATAGCCGGAACCATGCCTATGGCTGGGAAGCCGAGGAAGGCGTCGAGACCGCGCGCCGGCAGGTGGCGGAGCTCATCAACGCCGATGAACGGGAGATCGTCTTCACGTCAGGCGCGACCGAGTCGAACAACCTCGCCATCGCCGGCGTCGCGCGCTTCTACAAGGACAAGCGCAACCACATCGTTACGGTGGTGACCGAGCACAAATGAGTGCTCGATACGTGCCGCCATCTCGAGACCGAAGGCTTCGCGGTGACCTATCTTCCCGTGCACAAGGATGGGCTCGTGGATCTCGACGAGCTTGCGGCGGCGATCACGGACAAGACCGTCTTGGTGTCGGTGATGGGCGTGCACAACGAGATCGGTGTGATTCAGCCGCTGGCCGAGATCGGCAAGCTTTGCCGCGCGAGAGGCGCGTTCTTTCATACGGATTGTGCGCAAGCCTTCGGCAAGATCGCGCTCGATGTCGAGGCGATGAAGATCGACTTGATGTCGATCTCCGGCCACAAGATCTACGGACCCAAGGGAATCGGTGCGCTGTATGTGCGGCGCAAGCCGCGCATCCGTCTCCAGGCGCTCATCCACGGCGGTGGACAGGAGCGCGGCATGCGCTCGGGGACACTGCCCACGCCGCTCTGTGTCGGGCTCGGCGCCGCGGCGTCGATCGCAAAGCAGGAAATGGTTGCGGAGACAACGAAGCTGACCGCTTTGCGCGACCGCTTCATGGCGCGTATCGAGTCTCGGCTGCCGGATGTTTTCATCAACGGCAATGCGACGCGGCGGATCCCGGGCAATC
>JANNTF010000839.1:0-11383 GCA_031403455.1 Alphaproteobacteria bacterium
CGGCGTCGTCGAAGGCGAGCAATCCTTGCCGCATGTAGGTGGCCAGGATGTTCCGGAACTCGCTTCGCCAGAGTCGAGGCGCGGCCCATTCGGGGTCTTTGAGCAACTGCTCTTCCGCGGCTTCGCTGTGTTTGCCCCGTAGATACAGATACGCGATCAGGTTCGTGTCGGCGACAATCACGCACGCCCCGCGCGCTTGAACCGATCGATGTCCTCAGGCTTGAACATTCCCTTCTTTTGCGACAGCCGGATCTCCCGCGCCTTTGCAACATGCTCGAGCGCCGTCGTCTTCCTGGGCAGAAGGAGCGTTTCGAGACACGCGATGACTTCGCTGTTCAGGCTTCGGCGGTTCGCCTCCGCAGAGGCTTTGAGCTGCGCGTAGATCTCGTCCGGAATGCCCTTCAAGGTGATCGTGGTCGGCATGACAGGCTCCAGTTGTATGGAACCATTTTGGTTCTCGCTGGATCCACGGTCAAGCGATGCGACGATCTTCCTTCGTGGAGAACCGATCCGGAAAATCGATCCCGGAAAATCGATCCAGCGTCGATTTCCGCGGCTGTCGACGATCACCGCGGCAGGCCTTCGTCGTCGTAGAAGTCGCGCTCGGTGAAGCCCGGGCGACGGTCCGCCAGCCGTGCACATCGACGCGCGATGGCGCGGAGCTTCGTCAATCGCTCGGGAGTCGGGGCGCCGCGGACCGGTCGGGCGAGTTCGGCGCGCAACGCATGGAGGATCACGTCGGTCATCGTCTTGCCGCTGCGCCGAGCGAGACGGCGGGCGAGGGCTTCGACTTCGGGGCTGCGGATGCTCAGCGCCATTGGGGCACCTCATGTACATGCGTGAATACATAGACGGCCGCTGGCTGGCGTCCCCGCGCATCCCTCTGTCGCTACGCCGCGTCCTCGACGTCCACGACGAGGCGTTTGCCGACGGCGGATAGAGCGCGGGTCAGTTGCTCCATCTTCGAGGCATGGGTCAGGTCGAGCAGGCGATCGACTTGGGGCAGATGGCAGTCGAGGCGGCGGGCGAGTTCGGCCTTGCCGATGTCCTGCGCGCGCATCGCGTCGTAGAGCGCCAGCTTCACCTGGCCGAGCGGCGATGCCTCGATGACGATCTGCCCCCTCTTGGCGCGGCCGGGCTTTGGCAGGGGGCGGCGCTCGTCGACATAAAACGACAACGCGGTCTCGAGCGCGTCGACGGCATGAGCCAGGGCTTCCTCCCGGGCCGCGCCGAAGCTGTGCGCCTCGGGAATGTCCCGGAACGACACGGAGATCTGGCCGTCATCCGGCGCCAGCACCGCGGGATAGGCATAGCGCATCGTCATTCCTTGAGGTCCTTCTCGGTGAGGCAGCGCATAGATTCCGCTCCATCTGACGGAGCGAGTCGAGCGGTTCGTTAGAGGCGCTGACTTGGATCATGCCTCACCGCCGACTTGTCTCGACGCGCCTCACCCCCGATGCTGGCGCTCCATCGCCACCAGGAGCCGGCATGAAGATCGCGCGCATCGAGACGTTCTGTACGCAATTCGTCGGCTTCGTGCGCGTCACGACCGATACCGGCGCGCAGGGCTGGGGGCAGGTCTCGACCTACAATGCGGACATCACCTCGCAGATCGTGCATCGGCAGGTGGCGCCGTGGGCGCTCGGGCAGCCGGCCGATCAGATCGAGCGGCTGATCGATCTGATTCCCGAGAAGGAGCACAAATTCCCGGGCTCCTATCTCTGCCGCGCGACGTGCGGGGTGGAGACCGCGTTGTGGGACCTCAAGGGCAAGCTCGCGGGCAAGAGCGTGTGCGAGCTACTCGGCGGCACGCCGCGCAAATTGCGCGCCTATGGCTCCTCGATGCGTCGGGACATCACACCCGAAGCCGAGGCCGACCGCCTCATGCGGCTGCGCGACGAGCAGGGCTTCGACGCTTTCAAATTCCGTGTCGCCGCCGAGTATGGCCACGATGTCGATGAATGGCCGGGGCGCACGGAGGCGATCGTGCCCACGATGCGCAAGCGCATGGGCGACGAGGTAGCGCTGCTGGTCGACGCCAATAGCGGCTTCTCGCCGCGCCGCGCGATCGAGGTCGGCAAGCTGCTCCAGGACAACGGCATCAGCCATTTCGAGGAGCCCTGCCTCTATTGGGAGCTCGAGCAGACCAAGCAGGTGGCCGACGCGCTGTCGATCGACGTCACCGGCGGCGAGCAGGATTGCTTCATGCCCGTGTGGAAGCAGATGATCGCGATGCGCGCGGTCGATATCGTGCAGCCCGATATCTGCTACATCGGCGGCATGATCCGCACGCTGCGCGTGGCGAAGCTCGCGGCGGCGGCCGGCTTGCCCTGCACGCCGCATAGCGCCAATCTCGGCATGGTCACGTTGTTCACGATGCATCTGCTCGGCGCGATCCCCAATGCCGGCAAGTATCTCGAATTCTCGATCGAGGGCCTTGACTATTATCCATGGCAAGACGGGCTGTTCCGCAACGCGCCCTATGCCGTGCGCGACGGTGCGGTGACGATTCCGCGCGAGCCCGGCTGGGGCGTGGAGATCAGCCCGAGCTGGCTCGAAAAATCGACGTATCAGGTCAGTGCGACGTCATGAGGCGCTGCCCCGGCGATCTCGCCTCCGCGAGATCGCCGGTCCCTCCTTGCTTGAGGAGGGACCACGAGATGCTGAGTGCGGCGATCATGTGTGCCCCGGTTGCTTGCGCCACGCTGGGGCGGTAAATCCCCGCGCCCAACTCTCGCGTGCGAGTAACGATCGATGTCTGCCCTGATACTGCGCCAGCGCCTGGAGCTTCGTGTGCGTGCCGCTTTCGCGGCGGCTGGGCTGGATCCCGCGCTCGGCGCCGTCGATGTGTCGCGCCGGCCCGAGCTGTCGCAGTTCCAGGCCAATGGCGCGATGGCTGCGGCCAAGGCGGCGCGCAAGAATCCGCGCGAGATCGCCGCCGCCATCGTCGCCGCGCTCGCTGGCGAGCCGATGATCGCGAAGGTTAGCGTCGAGGGGCCGGGCTTCATCAATCTCTCCGCGACCGACGACGCGCTGGCCGCGGCGAGCGCCGAGCTGGCCGGCGATCCGCGCCTCGGCGTGCCGGCGCCGGAATCGCCAAGCAAAATCCTGCTCGATTTCGGTGGACCGAATGTCGCCAAGGCGATGCATGTCGGGCATCTCCGTTCCTCGATCATCGGCGACACGCTGCAGCGGCTGTTTCGCTTCGCCGGCCATGACGTGACGAGCGACATCCATCTCGGCGATTGGGGGCTGCCGATGGGCATGCTGCTCGCCGAGATCGAGCGCATGCATCCCGATCTGCCGTATTTCGATCCTGGATTCTCCGGCGCCTATCCCGCGACATCGCCGGTCACGATCGACGATCTCGAGCGGCTCTATCCGATCGCGGCGCAGCGCGCGAAGGACGCGCCGGAATTCCGCGACGCCGCGCGCAAGGCGACGGCCGAATTGCAGGGCGGGCGGCGCGGCTACCGCGCGCTGTGGCAGCATTTCATCGATGTCTCGGTCGGCACGCTGCGGCGCGAATTCGCGCGGTTGAACGTGAGCTTCGATCGCTGGGACGGCGAGAGCACGGTCAACGACCTGATCGCGCCGATGGTGGCGCGCCTGCGCGCGGCCGGTCTGGTCGAGGTGTCGGATGGCGCCGAGATCATCCGCGTCGTGGAGGTTAGCGACCAGAAGGAGATCCCGCCGCTGATCCTGGTCAAATCGGATGGCGGCGCGATGTACGGCACGACCGATCTCGCGACCATCCAGGCCCGCGCCGCCGATCGCTACGCCCAAGCGCTCTACGTCGTCGACCAGCGCCAGCATCTCCATTTCGAGCAGGTGTTCCGCGCCGCGCGCCGCGCCGGCATGACCACGGGCCTCGCGCTCGAGCATGTCGGCTTCGGCACCGTCAATGGCGCCGACGGCAAGCCGTTCAAGACGCGCGCCGGCGGCGTCATGAAGCTCGGCGATCTGATCACCATGGCGACCGACGAAGCGCTCAAACGCCTCGACGAAGCCGGTCTCGCGGCCGGGGCGGATTTCGCCGAGAAGACCGAGATCGCGCTGAAGATCGGCATCGCTGCGCTGCGCTTCGCGGATCTCGTCAACCATCGGCTGTCCGACTACGCCTTCAACCTGGAGCGCTTCACGCGCTTCGAGGGCAAGACCGGGCCCTATCTCGTCTACACCGCCGTGCGCGCGAAATCGCTGCTCGACAAGGCGGCCGAGCGCGGCTTCGAATCCGGCGCGTTGCTGGCTCCGGGTACCGATGCGGAGCGGCGCCTGATGCTCCAGCTCCAGGGTCTCGCGGACGCCGTGGCGAGCGCGATCGACAAGCGCGCGCCGAACATTCTCTGTGAGTGGGCTTTCGTTCTGGCGCAGGAATTCAACAGCTTCTACCAGGTCTGCCATGTCGTGTCGGAGGAGGATGCCAGCCTGCGGGCATCGCGGCTCGCCCTGGTCGAACTCGGCCTGGCCGCGCTTGACCGGGTTTTCGCGCTGATCGGCATCGATCGCCCCGGCCGGATGTAGAAACCCCGCGGTGACGGTCTATCTGGCACACTCATGCCCATGCTCGGCCTGATGAATGTCGTCGCGATCGCGCTTCTCAATGCCGCCCTCGTGCTCGGCGATTTCCTGGAGACGCGCTGGGCGCTGGTGCCGGCGCAGCTGTCGCTCGAGCTCGTCGCCCTGGTCGGCGTGGCGGCGCTGCTGGGATGGCGTGGCACGCGGCCGCGCGCCTGGGCGCTCTGGCTCGGCGCGGTGGCGCTGACGCTCATTTTCGCTCTGCGCTTCGTCGACATCGTGGTGCCCTGGCATTTCGGGCGTGCGTTCAACGCCGTCGCGGATCTGCGCTATCTCGGTTTCGGTTTGGGGCTGATGCGCGACACGATGCCGACACTGGAATTCGCGATGATCCTCGGCGGCGCGCTGGTCGCCCTCCTCACCGTCTTCGGATTGGCGCGCTGGGTCGTCGCCGTCGCCTGGCGGATGGGTCAGTCGCGCCATTGGGCGCCGCTTGGTGTCGTTGCCGCCGCGGCGATCGTCGCCTTCGCGCTGGTGCCCGCGCGCTATGATCTCGGGGCGACGCCGCTGGGTTTCACCACCGCGGCCACCGTCGCGCAGAATGCCGGGCGCGCGCTCGATGCCTGGGGCATCACGGGCAAGAATTTGATGCTGATCGAGTCGGCGCTGGCGGCGCGACCCAGGACGACGCGGCTCGACGGCCTCAAGTCGCGCAACGTGCTGCTGATCTTCGTCGAGTCGTACGGGGCGATCACCCTGACCGATCCGGCGTTTCGTGCCGAGCTCGCGCCATCGCGCCGATCCTGGGCCGAGAATTTGCCGCGCGCCGGATATCACGTCGTGTCCGACGTGATCAATTCGCCGATCACCGGCGGCGGCTCGTGGATGGCGCATGCGGCGATGAATTTCGGCGTGCATGTCGACACGCAGCCGCTGTTCGATGTGCTGCTGACGACCAGCGCGCGCGCGATCGGACAGGATTTCCGCGCCAGCGGCTTCCGCACGGTCGCGGTGCAACCACGCATGCAGCAGCCCTGGCTGCAGGCCGATTTCTTCGGCTTCGATACGGTGATCGACGATACGAGTCTCACCTATCGGGGGCCGCGCTTCAGCTGGGAGACCTCGCCGGATCAATTCGTGCTGGAACAGATCCATGCGCGCGAATTGGCCGTCGGCGACGGGCGCCCGCGCTTCGTCATGGTCGTGCTGTCGTCGACCCATGCGCCGTTCGATCGCGTGCCGCCGCTCGTCGAGGACGGCAGCCGCATCGGCGATGGCGCGCTCTACGCCGATCTGCCGGTTCAGGTGTTCCCGCCGCCGGGCGGCCGCGTCTTCGACAATCGCGCCGGCTACATCGCGGCGATGCGCTACAGCCTCGATGCGCTGGAGAAGTTTCTGACGCAGCGCCTCACCGACGATACGCTCGTGATCGTGCTCGGCGATCATCAGCCGCCGCTGAATGTCGCCGCCGCGACCCGCAACAAGGCGGTGCCGATCCACGTCCTGAGTCGCGATCCCCAGCTCATCGCGCCGTTCCGCGCGCAGGGCTTCGTCGATGGCATCGAGCCCGCGCGGATTTCCACCGAGCGCGGCATGGAGTCGTTCCTTGGACAATTCATCGCCGCCTTCGGCGATCGCCGGCGCTGAGCCCCAGCTGCGAATCGCCGCCGAGATCGTGCTCGGCGCATTCGCCGTTGGGGCGTTGATCGGCGCACTTCGCCTGCCCGACCGCGCCGTGCTGCTGACCGCCGCCGGCTTCGCCGCCGTCGGCGTCGTGATCCTGCACGGCGGCGCACGCGCCACTTTGAGCGGTGGCCTCGGCTGGGCCAATCGCATCACCTTGCTGCGCGCCTTGCTGGTCGCGGTCCTGCTCGGCTGTCTGCTCGCGCCCGATCGCCGCGAGATCATCGCCAGCCTCGCCATCGTCGCGGTGCTCTCCGACGCGGTCGATGGCTGGCTCGCGCGGCGGCTCGGTGCAGCAAGCGCGTTCGGCGCGCGGTTCGACATGGAGACCGACGCCGCGCTGGCGCTGGTGCTCAGCATGATGCTGGCGGTGCTGCAGATCGCGGGGGTCTGGATCCTGATCGTCGGCGCCGCGCGCTACGCGTTCATCGCCGCGGGCAAGTTCCTGCCGGCCTTGCGGCGACCCTTGCCGCCGCGGGCGGGGCGGCGGGTCGCGGCCGCGCTCGTGATGGTGAGCCTCGGCGTCGCGACATTGCCGTTGATCGCGCCGGGACTCGCCACCGTGCTGGCCCTGGCGGCGACGGCGATCACGATCGTTTCCTTCGCCATCGATATCGGCCTGCTGCTGCGCCGCGGGACGTCGCGATGACCGCCGAGACCGGACTGGCGCGCTACTACGATCGGCTGAGTTCCTGGAACGGCGTGGCGCGGTTCATCGGCCGCGGCGGCGGGCGGGAGCATTTCACGGTGCATCGCGCCCTCGCCGATCCGCGCGCCGACGGTCGGCCCACCGCGACGCGGCTGCACGATGTGCTGCGCGAGTTCCTGCCGACCGATCGGCCCATCGCGCTGCTCGACGCGGGATGCGGCGATGGCGGCACGATGATGGATCTCGCGCGCACGCATGATGGGCGCTTCCTGGGCATCACGCTGAGCGCGCGGCAGGTCGCGCGCGCGACGGCCGTGCTGCGTGAGCGCGGATTGGCGGCGCGCATCGGCGTGATCCGCGCGAGCTATGACCAGCCGCCCACGGGTCCGTTCGACGTGATCATTGCGATCGAGTCGCTGGCGCATAGCGCCGACCCGCATGTCAGTCTGCGTGCCTTGAGCGCCGTGCTCGCGCCCGGCGGCCATCTCGTCGTCATCGACGACATGCCGGAGATCGATCTGCGCGATGGCGATCTCGCGGCGTTCAAGCGGGGCTGGCGATGCCCGGTCCTGTGGTCGGCGGCGGCCTATCGGACCGAACTCGTCGCGTGCGGCCTCGCGCTGGTCGCCGAGCGCGATCTGAGCGCCGAACTGCGGCCGCGCGACGCGACCGACCTCGCCCGGCTCACGCGTCTCAATCGATGGGCGCGCGCCGTCGTACCGATCCCGGCCTTCCGGATGGTGATGGATTCGCATCACGGCGGGCTGGCGCTGGAGCGTCTCTATCGTCGTGGCGCGATGAGCTACCGCATGATGATGGCGACGAGATCATGAGCGCGCTCGATCGCGCGATCGGCCTGGCGCGCTCATTCGCGATCTACCACGCGATTCCCGGACGCCAGCGTCGGCTGCGCCGTCTCTATGCGCAATTCCTGCGCGACGGCGATCTGGCCTTCGACATCGGCGCCCATGCCGGCAATCGCGTGCGCGCGCTGCGCGCCCTGGGCGCTCGCGTGCTCGCGCTCGAGCCGCAGCCGGATTTCCAGGCGCTGCTGCGGCTGGTGGTCGGCCGCGATCCCGGTGTCACGCTGATCGAGGCGGCGGTGGGCGCCGCGCCCGGTCGCGCCACGCTGGCGTTGAGCGAACGCACGCCCACCGTCACGACACTCGCCGCGGATTGGCGGGAGGCGCGGTCGCGCGATCGCGATTTCGCCGGCGTGCGCTGGAACCGGCGCCTCGACGTCGAGGTCACCACCCTCGACCGGCTGATTGCGCGCTACGGCACGCCGCAATTCGTGAAGATCGATGTCGAAGGCCACGAGGCCGCGGTGCTCGCGGGGCTGAGCCAGCCGCTCGCCGCCATATCCTTCGAATATCTGCCGGCGGCGCTGGGCGCCGTCGATGCCTGCCTCGAAAAGCTGGCGGTGCTCGGCGCGTATCGGTTCAATTGGTCGCTGGGCGAGAGCTTCGATCTGGCGTCCCCGGATTGGCTCGATGCGGAGGCGCTGCGACGGGCCTTGCGCTCGCCCCAGGCGCAGCGCGGCTCGGGCGACATCTACGCCCAGCGCGCCAGCAGATCCTGATGCCCGATCTCGAGCGTGAGGCTGCGCTGGTCGAGCTGTGCGCGCCGCTCCGCCGTCCAGGCCGCGATGCGCGCGGCGTCTTCCGGCGCGCCGGCGATGCTCGCGCCGGCGATGCCCGCGATCATCTCCTGCAACAGCGCGTGATCGGTCCTGGCGACGCGCCAATCGCTGGACCGGGTCGCGAGACGCGCGCCGGCGGCGTCGAGGCGGTCCATCATGAATTTGGTAGCGTCGGGCCCGAGCGCTGGACCAAAACCCTTGTCGCGTCTCATGTCGCGATGGAAAGCGGCGATGACGCGATCATCATCGCGATGCGGCGGATCCCAGCGCATCCGGCCGTCATAGGTGAGCGCGATCAAGGCCGGCAGCCGGCGCGTCGCCAATGCGCGCGCAAGCTCGGCGGCCCAGCCGGCCGAGGCGAGGTCGAGCAGCGCCGCGCAGGTGACCGCGCTCACGCCGTCGAGCGCGCGGCCCAGATCACGCGCGAGATCGATCTCGGCGAAACTCACGCGCGCCATGCCGGCGAAGCGTGCGCGCGCGACGGCGATCAACCTTGGATCGGCATCGACATGGCGCCATCGAAGCGCGCCGCGGACTCCGTTCAGCCATGCGATGTTCGAGCCGGCGCCGGCGCCAAGATCGACGACGAGTCCATCGGGCGCGATCGTCGCGAGGAACGACTCCGCCAGATCGCGCGCGCGGGCGGCCACGTCGAAGGGTTCGCGCAGCGCCAGCCAGGCCGCCGAAAACCCGGTCATGCCGCGAGGTCCCGGACCGCGCGTGCAAACAGCCGCGCCTGATCGTCCCAATCGGGAAAGCGCCGCGCCTGCGCGACCGCGCCACGGCGCAGTTTCGCGCGCGCGTCGGGCCGCGTGAGCAGCCGGCCGAGGATGCGCGCGAGCGCCGGCACGTCGCCGGGCCGTACGAGAATGCCGGCGCCGCGCGGCACCGTCGTCGGTACCGCGCCGGCGCGACCGCCGATCACCGGCAGGCCGCTGGCAATGGCTTCCGCGAACGCCATGCCGTAGCCCTCGTAGAACGAGGCGAGCACGAAGAGATCGGCGCGGGCATAGGCGCCTTGGACGCGCGCGGGCGGCACGGCGCCCGTGAAGCGCACGCGGCGATTCAAGCGGCGCAAGCCGACGGCGGCGCGGATGCGCCCCGCTTCCGCGCGATCGAGATCGCGCGGCCCGATGCAGGTCAGCCGCCAGGCGTGATCGCGCAGCCGGGCCAAGGCCGCGAGCAGGCTGCGATGGGCCTTGCGCGGCGTCAGCGAGGCGACGCAGAGCAGGTGTGGAATCGCGCGTGCGCGACCACGCGCGATTGCCGTGCGGGTCACCGCCGGCGTCACCACCGTGATGTCCGCCGCTGCCACCCCCATCGCCAGGATCGGCGCGACCGTCGCCGGGCTGGTGACGATCACGCCGCGGCTCGCGCGTGCGAGGCGGGGTTCGAGCTCGGCGAAGAATTGCCGGTCGTCGGCGCTGATGCCCGTCTCCAGCGCCAGGGGGTGATGGATGAGGGCGACGATGCGTCGATCATCGCGGGGCAGCAACGATGCGAAGGCCGGCAAGGCCAGCCCATCGATCACCAGTGGCGCATCATGCGCGGCGGCGAGGCAGCGTCGCGCCGCGTCGCAGGAATCCGCGTCGGGACGCGGAAACCGGCCACGCAATTCATGGACGACCAGTTCATGGCCCGCCGCGCGCAGCCTCTGGATGATCGCCTGATCGTAACGATAGCCGCCGGTCGGCTGATCGAGTGGTCCAGGGCAAGCGAAATGCAGCAGCGGCGGTGGCACGCGCGCTCACCCCAGCTTGGAATCATAGGCGGCCCACGCGACGGGCGATTCGCGCAATGTCACCTTCATCGCCGCGGGCGCGGGCGACGGCGCCAGCGCACCACCGCTGATCGCCGATGCGGCGCGTCGCCAGACTTCGCCGGCGAGGAACTCGGTCGTCGTGTTGACGCCGGTGAAGGCCGTCTCGTCGTCGAGATTGCGGAAGCTCAGCGCCGTCAGGATCTGCTTGAGCATATCGATGAGGCGGCCGATATCCGCGACCAGCCCATGCGCATCGAGCTGCGCGACACGGATCTCGAGCTCGACGGCATAGGTTGCGCCGTGCAGCCGCTGCGCCGGGCCGAAGACCTCGCCGCGGAAACTATGGGCGATCATGAAGTGATCGCAGACGGTGAGGCTGTACATCGCTGGGACTCTCTCTGGCTTCAGTAGGTGACGACGATATGCGGCGGCGTCGGCGCCGCTTCGAGCAACGCCGGGAGATGCCGGGGCAGTGTATCGAAAGCGACCCGCGGACCGAGCAGGCGATCGAAGCGCGGATCGGCGAGCGCCGCGAGCGCGCGGCGCATCCGCTCGGCATGGGTGACGCGGTCCCGCATCGCGCGCGCGACATGACCGACCTGCGAGGAAATCAGCCGCAAGCGTTGCGAATGGAACGCGCCGCCGAGCGGCAACGTCACGGGCCGGTCGCCGAACCAGCTCAGCTCGATGATGCGCGCCTCGAACCCCGCCAGGTCGAGCGCGGCGCCGAGCCCGTCGGGATGCCCGCTCGCATGGATGATCACGTCGAAAGTACCGGCCGCGCTCGTCGCGGCGTCGAGGCCCATCGCGCGCGCGAGGTCGCAGCGCGCGGGATCGGGATCGACGATCCGCACCGCCGTGCCATGCGCCTGTCGCACCAGGCAGCCCACCAGCAGCCCGACCACGCCGGCGCCGATCACCGCCACGGTTTCACCGCGCAGGATTTCCGCGTCCCAGACGCCATTGAGCGCGGTTTCCATGTTGGCGGCGAGCGTCGCGCGCGCATCGCTGACATCGTCGGGGATCGGCGTGACTGCGGTTTCGGGCACCACGAAACGATCCTGATGCGGATGCAGCACGAAGACGCGCTCGCCGGCGCGCGCGCCATCCTCGATCGCGCCAACGCCGG
>JANNTF010000840.1:0-2828 GCA_031403455.1 Alphaproteobacteria bacterium
CGGCTCGCGCGCCACGCGCCGCTGCTCGTGCACGTGAAGGCGACCGCGCGGCGTCTCAATCTCGATCCCTTTCCCGCTTTCGATCTGCTGGAGCTATGGGCCTTCGTGCGCCCCGCGCAGTTCTGCCTGCCGACGCCCGCGGGGCTCGCCATGGCGCTGGGCGAATCGCGCCCACAGGGTCTGCTCGAAGAAGCCGCCGCATTGGCGGGCCTCGCCGAGCGATTGCTCGACGAGCTCCGGCGCCGGGAATTTCGCGAGGATGCCACGCTCGCGCCGCTCGCACGGCTCATGACCCGCGGCGGGTGGCGCTGGGGTCCCGCCGTGCTGGCCGCGCTCGGCGCCGATGCGACGGCGCAGGCCGAGGATGCGAAGGCGCTCGCGGTGTGGCAACGCCTCGGCGAATGGGCGGAATTCGCGCCCGAGCCGGCGGCTGGCGATCTGCCGGTGGAGCCGGTCGAAGCGCGCGCGCGGCTGGTCATGCTGCTCGGCGCACGCGCCGAGGCGCGGCCGCAGCAGGCCGACTACGCGTCGGCCGTCAGCTTCGCCTTCAGCCCGCGCGAGCACGAGGACGAGCCGCGGCTGGTGCTCGCCGAGGCCGGCACGGGTGTCGGCAAGACGCTCGGCTACCTCGCGCCGGCGACGGTATGGGCGGAGAAGAACGGCGCGCCGGTCTGGGTCTCGACCTTCACGCGCAATCTGCAGCATCAGATCGATCGCGAACTCGACCGGCTGCACACGGATCCGGAAACCAAGCGCCGCAAAGTCGTGGTGCGCAAGGGCCGCGAGAATTATCTCTGCCTGCTCAATCTCGAGGAGGCGGCGCAGGGCGTCGGCGGACGGCCGCACGATGCCGTGCCGCTCGGTCTGATCGCGCGCTGGGCGGGCGCGACGCGCGACGGCGACATGGTCGGCGGCGATTTCCCCGCCTGGCTCGTCGATCTCCTGGGTGTCAATCGCACACGCGGCCTGGCCGATCAGCGCGGCGAATGCATTCATGCCGCGTGCCCGCATTACCGTCGCTGCGTGATCGAGAAGACGATCCGCCGCGCGCGCCGCGCCGACATCGTGATCGCCAATCACGCGCTGGTCCTGATCCAGGCCGCGACCGGCGGCATGGATGAGCGTCAGCTGCCGACGCGCTACGTCTTTGACGAAGGCCATCATCTGTTCGACGCCGCGGATTCGGCCTTCGCCGCCGATCTCTCGGGCGAGGAGAGCGCCGATCTGCGGCGCTGGCTGATGGGCGCCGAGAGCGGCGGACGGCGCAGCCGGGCGCGCGGCCTCAAGAAGCGCATCGGCGATCTCGTGCTCGACGATGCGGTGGCGAGCGACCTGATCGAGGCAACGCTCCATGCCGCGCACATGCTTGCCGGCACGGGGTGGGAGAAGCGGTTGCGGCCGGAGAATGCCGTCGGTCCGGCGGAGCGCTTCCTCGCCTTCGTGCGCCAGCAAGTCTATGCGCGGGCGCGCGACATCGATGACGGGTTCTCGCTGGAGGTCGGCGTGCGGCCACCGGTCGAGGGACTGCTCGCGGCGGCGCAAGCGCTCGATGAGGCGCTGGCCAAGCTCGCGCAGCCGATGCAGGGCCTGATCCGCGCGCTCCACGCCAAGCTCGAACGCGACGCGAAGGAACTCGACGGCGCGACGCGTGGCCGGCTCGAAGCCGCGATCCGCGGCGTCGAACGCCGCCTCACCAGCCAAGTGCTGGCCTGGCGCGAGATGCTCAAGAGCCTTGGGGAGGAAACGCCGGCGCAATTCGTCGATTGGTTCGAGGTCGAGCGCAGCGACGGTCGCGACTGGGATGTCGGGTTCCAGCGCCGCTGGCTGGATCCGACGGCGCCGCTGGCCGCGACCGTGCTGCGCCCCGCCCAGGGCGCGCTGGTCACCTCGGCGACGCTCACCGATGGCAGCGACGACAACGAAGCGGCCTGGGCCGTTGCGACCGCGCGCAGCGGTGCGGCGCATCTCGCCAGCGCGACGCGCGCCAGCGTGCCGTCACCCTTCGACTATCCGACGCAGACGCGCGTCTTCGTGATCAACGATCTCGGCCGCGACGACCCGCAGCGCATCTCCGGCGCCATGCGCGAGCTGTTCCTGGCGAGCGGTGGCGGCGCGCTCGGCCTGTTCACCGCGATCAGCCGCTTGCGCCGCGTGCATGCGCTGATCGCGCGCGATCTCGAGGCCGCCGGTCTGCCGCTCTACGCACAGCATGTCGACGCGCTCGACACCGGCACGCTGGTCGACATCTTCCGCGCCGAGGAGGATGCCTGCCTGCTCGGCACCGATGCCGTGCGCGACGGCGTCGACGTGCCCGGTCGCAGCCTGCGCCTGATCGTGTTCGATCGCGTACCCTGGCCGCGACCGACGATCCTGCACAAGGCGCGCAAGGCAGCGCAGGGCGGCAGCGCCTATGACGACACGCTCACGCGCCTCAAGCTCAAGCAGGCCTTCGGCCGCCTGGTGCGCCGCGCCGACGATCACGGTGTGTTCGTGATGCTCGATTCGCGCCTGCCCTCGCGCCTCAAGGGCGCCTTCCCGCCGGGCGTCGAGGTGCAGCGCCTCGGCCTCGCCGAGGTGATCGCCGGCGTGCGGGCGTTCCTGATGCCGGGCGTCTGACCTCGGCTTGCGAGAATCGCGCCGAACCGCCCCGGCGATCTCGCCTCCGCGAGATCGCCTGTCCCTCCTCGAGTTGAGCTAGGGGATGCACACATCGCGATGCGAAAGGACTTTGCGCGACGCGGGCCACTGTGATTCGCTGAGCCACACTCTTGATGCAGCGGGGTGTGGCCATGGCAATGGATTGGTCTGTGGGTTTGCTTGGGGATCGG
>JANNTF010000841.1:0-2343 GCA_031403455.1 Alphaproteobacteria bacterium
GCGCGACGACGCTGGCGCAGCTCGACAGCAATGCTGACTCGATCAAGGTGAAGCTGGGCGCCGATCTTCTCGCCAGGATCGAGGCCATCCACATGGAGAATCCCAACCCCTGTCCGTGACGACTCAGCGCAGCAGGTCGAAGCACGCGCCGATGACGTGGTAGTCCTTGCCGCCACTGCCCTTGTCGTCGGCGATGCGGCGATTGTCGGGCCCGAGGATCCGCTGCCACGACCCGTACTGGTGATCGATCAGGTGGCGCCAGCAATAGCGCCAGAGCGCGTCGTAATGAGTCCAATACACGCCATCGCCGGTGTGGCGCGCGAGCAGCCCCGCGGCGACCGCGGACTCGATCTGCACCCACGCGTATTTATCCGCGTTCGCCACGGTTAGGTCCGGCTCCAGGCTGTAGACGAGCCCGCCATGCGCGCCATCCCAGGCGCGCGCCATCGCCATGTCGAAGAAATGCCGCGCGCGCTCGACCATCCACGCCTCGGGGCGGCGCGCGTGGAGCTGGAGCAGCAGCTTCGCCCATTCGGTCTGGTGCCCGGGCTGGAAACCCCAGGGACGATAGCCGTTGCTGAAATCCCCCTTCGCGTATTCCCAATCGACGGACCAATCCGGTCGGTAATGTTCCCAGACCAGACCGCCGGCGAGATCGGCCTGACGCACGCAGATGTTCTTCGCGATCAGCACGGCGCGATCGAGGTATCGCGTCTCGCCCGTCGCCGCATGCGCCGCCAGCCAGGCCTCGCAGCCATGCATGTTGGCGTTCTGCCCCCGGTACGGCGACATCACGGACCAATCCGCGGTCGCTTCATCGGCATAGAGCCCGTGCGCCGGATCCCAGAAGCGGCGATCCAGCAGCGCGAATTGCTCGTCCAGCCAGCCGCGCGCTTCGTCGCTTCCGGCGGCGACGGCGTGGGCATAGGCGAGCGCGACATGGACCAGCCCGTAGCATTGATTTGTCGCATCGAGCGGCGTCCAGAGTCCGTCGACGCGATGAAGCTGCCACGCATAGCCGCCCGTTGCCGGATCGCGATGCACATCGCGAAGAAAGCGCAGGCCATGCTGGATCGCAGCGCCATAGGCGTCGCTGCGCTGCGCGCGCCCCGCCATCGCGTAGCTCACGATCATGCGCGCGGAGCTGACGAGCGCGCGCTTGTCGGGATCGCGCAGCGATCCGTCGTTCCAGTAGTAATGGAAATACCCGCCACGCGGATCGACGCAGCGTGGATGATAGAAGCCGATCATCCACGCGATGTGGTCGCGCAGGAATTCGTCGGAACGGCAATCGGACAGTTCGTTCATGGCCACAATCATTGCCGTGACGACTGGCGAGCACGCAAGCTTTGTTCGGCACGGCATCGAGGCTTGCCGGACGCGACGAATCGCGGGAGCGTCATGCGACCTCGGTTGCGTGGAGGTGCATCATGATCCGTCTGTTCGTCGGCATCGAGCTGCCCGAAGACATGCGTCTCTCGCTCGCCGGACTCGGTGGCGGCGTACCCGGCGCCGATTGGGTGGCCAGCGACAATCTGCATCTGACCCTGCGCTTTCTCGGCGAGATCTCGGAGGGCGATGCGGACGACGCCCATGACGCGCTGATGGGCGTGCGCGCGCCGAGCTTCGAGCTGACGCTGAGCGGCGTCGGTCATTTCTCGACCGGCGACGAGGTGCGCGCGCTGTGGGCCGGCGTGAGCAAGACGCCCGAGCTCGAGCGCCTTCAACGCAACGTGGAATCAGCGCTGGTGCGCATGGGCTTTCCCCGCGAGGAGCGACGCTGGCGACCGCATGTCACGCTCGCGCGACTCGCCGGCACGCCGATCCCCCATGTGCAGGACTTCCTCGCCCATCACGCGCTGTTTCGGGCCGGCCCCTTCACGGTCGAACATTTCACGTTGTTCTCGAGCCATCGGCACGATGGCGCCGCGACCTACATCGCCGAAGTCGAGTATCCGCTGCCGCTGATCGCGTGAGCGCCTATTGCGCGAGAAAGCCGCTATCGACGGCCAGGATATGACCCGTGACGAAGGACGAGGCGTGGCTCGCGAGGAAGAGAACCGCGCTCGCGACGTCATCGGGCGTCGGAAATTTGCCGAGCGGCGTGACCGCCAGCAGCCGCGCGTAGAGCTCGGGCGAGTCGAAGAGGGGCTTCGTCAGTTCGGTCTTCACCCAGGTCGGGGCGACGGCGTTCACGCGAATCCCCTGCGTGGACCATTCCACCGCGAGGGCGCGTGTCAGATTCACGACCGCACCCTTGGTCGATTGATAGGAGATGTTCGGATAGAGCCCGCCGCCCGACAGCCCCATGATCGACGCGAGATTGACGATCCGGCCGCCGCC
>JANNTF010000842.1:0-5855 GCA_031403455.1 Alphaproteobacteria bacterium
CGCCGAGCGCGAACTCTCGGAGGAGCAGAATTGAGCCCCGCCTTCCGCTTTGGCCAGCGCTTCGGCGTCGGGCTGCTCGGCGAACTCGCCATCGTGCTCGGCACGCTGCTGATCCTCTTCGTGCTCGTCTATCCGACAGCCTGGGTGATCGTCGCGTCGTTCAAGACGCCGGAGACGATGTTCGCCGCCGGGCGCTGGCAGTTCACGCTGCAGAACTATGTCCAGCTTCTCGAAACGGGATTCTGGCGCAACATCGTCAACTCCATGCTGCTGTGTCTCGCCAGCGTCGCGATCTCGACCGTGCTCGCGGTCAATGCCGCCTATGCGTTCTCGCGCCTGCGCTTTCGGGCGAAGCGCACGCTCTTCGCCTCGGTCCTGTTCGGCCAGACCTTTCCGTGGATCGTGCTGGTGACGCCGATCTTCATCCTCTGCGCGCGTGTCGGGCTGCTCAACAATCCGCTGAGCATGGTCTTCGTCTACGTCGCGGTGACGCTGCCGTTCTCGATCTATCTGCTGGTCGGCTATCTCCGCGCCGTACCGAGGAGCCTCGATGAAGCCGCGATCATCGACGGCGCCACGCATCTCCAGATCGTCTGGAAGATCGTCCTGCCGATCATGCTGCCGGGCATCGTCGCCACCGCGACCTATGCCTTCCTGCTGTGCTGGTCGGAGTATCTCTTCGCGCTGGCCCTGCTGACGCAGGATGAGGTGAAGACCATGCCGCTCGCTCTCTACGCCTATTTCGGCGAGAACGTCACCGAGTGGGGGAACGTGATGGCCGCCTCGGCCCTGACCACCCTTCCGACCCTGCTGCTGTTCCTGCCATTGCAGAGCCGCATGGTATCCGGGCTGTCGGCAGGATCGGTGAAGCAGTAGACGCGGTTCTTCAACGCAGCGGAGGGGCGAGCATGCCGATGAACAAGCCGATCTCGAAGGCCGTCATCCTCATCGCCGCGATGTTGGGCCTGGTGACCACCGCGTCGGCCCTGGACATCACCATCGGCCGCTCCTCGGAGCATCAGGCGCTCGACCCGCACTTCTCCCAGACCGGTCCGAACAACATGACGGCGATGCATGTGTTCGAGCGGCTGATCGCCTTCGACGTCGACAATCAGGTGCGGCCCGCGCTCGCGCAATCCTGGCGCGTCATCGATCCGCTGACCTGGGAGATCACGCTCCGGGCCGGCGTGCGCTTCCATGACGGCTCACTGGTGACGCCGGAGGACGTCGCGTTCTCCTTCGAGCGGGTGAAGAACATCCCGAACAGCCCGGCCTCCTATGCCCATGCGGTGACCTATGTCGCCGGAATCGACGTGATCGACGCGCGGAGCTTCCGGGTGCGCACGACGGTGCCGACGCCGCAGCTGATCGAGCAGATCGGGCTCGTCTTCATCCTGCCCAAGAAGCTCGCCGAGGGCTCGACGCTGGCCGACTTCAACAGCGGCAAGCTCATGATCGGGACAGGCCCATACAGGTTCCAGGAGGCGGTGCCCGGCAGCCACGTCATCTTCGTCGCGAACCCCGAGTACTGGGGCGGCAAGCCGGCCTTCGACAAGGTCACGCTCAAGTTCCTGCCGAACAATGCCGGGCGCGCCGCCGCGCTGATCTCGGGCCAGGTCGACCTCATCGACGGCGTCACGCCCAACGACGTGCCGACGCTGCAGGCGCGCAAGGATGTGAAGGTCTTCGGCACGGCGTCGACCCGGCTGATCTATGTCGGCCTCGACCACGAGCGCGACCAGAGCCCGTTCATCACCGATTCCGCGGGCGCGGCGCTCAACCGCAATCCGCTCAAGGATCCGCGCGTGCGCCTCGCGCTCTCGAGCATGGTCAACCGCCAGGCGATCGTGGAGCGGCTGCTCAGCGGTGCGGGTGTGGTGGCGGGCCAGATCGTCCCCGAGGGGCTCGGCGGCTACGATCCCGGCCTGAAGCCGGCGGCCTTCGATCTCGACGCCGCGCGCCGCCTGCTCGCCGAGGCCGGCTATCCCAACGGCTTCGGCCTGACGCTGCATTCCTCGAACGACCGCTTCGCCAATGACGGCGCGCTCGCGCAGGCGCTCGGCCAGATGCTGACGCGGGGCGGCATCAAGGTGAATGGCGTCGTCGCGCTGCCCTACAATGTCTACGCGGCCGAGGCGACGGCGCGGAAATACAGCGCGTTCATCTTCACCTTCGGCACGGGCACGAGCAATTCGGCGGCGGGCCTGCGCAACGTACTCGGCACCTTCGATCGCGCCACCGGCCAGGGCGCGCTGAACCGCATGCGCTACTCGAACCCGGTCTTCGACTCCGCGCTGAAAGCCGCGCTCGGCGAGTTCGACGAGGCCAAGCGCAACGCGATGCTCGCCGGCGCGGCGCGCATCGCCTTCGACGACGTCGCCGTCGTGCCTATCTACTTCCAGATGGTCTACTGGGCCGCGCGCGAGGGCCTGTCCTACGAGGCGAACAAGTCCGAGGACACGCTCGCGATGTTCGCAAGGCCGGCGAGATAGCCGCGCGCTCAGACCGGATCGAAACCCGGCAAGTGGCCGGCGCCCGTCACCATCAGATCGGCGCCGGCGATGTAGGCGCCGGCATCGGAGCACAGCAGGAGCGCCGCGCCGACGAGATCATCGGGTGTGCCCGCGCGGCCCGTCGGCGAGATCGTGCGCTGGATCTGCGCCCATACGGCCTCGTCGTCACGTCGCCAGCGATTGCGCTCGGTGGCGATCAGGCCCGGCGCGAGATTGTTCAGATTGACGCCCACGGCCGCGTATTGCCGCGCGAGGTTGAGGCAGAGATTTTTCTGCGCGTCCTTGAGAGCGGCGTAAACGGCGAGGCCAGGCTCGGGCCGCATCTGGTTGATCGAGCCGATCGTCAGCACGCGGCCCCAGCCGCGCGCGCGCATCGGCGGCAGCGCGGCCTGCATCAGATCGATCGT
This sequence comes from Alphaproteobacteria bacterium, assembly GCA_031403455.1. GTDB lineage: Bacteria > Pseudomonadota > Alphaproteobacteria > CACIAM-22H2 > CACIAM-22H2 > CAIOSQ01. Next base: position 2,921 of record JANNTF010000842.1, read on the forward strand.
CGCCTGGAAATTGATCGCGACCTGACGCTGGACCTGGTCTTGGGTGATCGTCTCGAAGCCGCCGCGATACTGGATCGACGCGCCGACGACGAGGATATCGACCTGGCCGAGCCTGGCGATCGCCTGCTCGACGACGCGCCGCCCGGCGCCCGGGTCGACGAGATCGACGTCGATCGTCACCGCCTTCGCGCCGCGCCCGCTGCATTCCTGCGCGGTCTCGGCCGCCGCATCGGGGAAGCCATAGGCGGCATCGGCGGCCGCGGCGTAGTGGATCGCGACATCCGCACCGTTCTCGGCGAAGGCGAGCGCGAGGGCGCGGCCGATCGACAGGCTGCCGCCCGTGATCAGGGCGGTCCGGCCCGCCATCGAGAAGCGTTGGTCCATCACTGCGTCTCCCGCTTGAGAATCGCCGACATTTGATCAAGTCATGGCGGCACGCGCCAGTTTTGCGTGTTTCCAGCGTCACCGGAAAAGGATTTGATCAAATCCTTCGAGGCGGCCTAGCCTGCGCGCCATGGGGGAAGCGTCCGTCACGGCGGTTGGCGAGATCGGCGATCGGCTGCGCGACGACATCGTCGCCGGCGAACTCGCCTTCGGCGCGCGTCTGAAGCTCGAGGAACTCGCGCGGCGCTATGCCACCGGCCACATGCCCGTGCGCGAGGCGTTGCGGCAACTGCAGGGCGAGGGGCTGGTGATCTTCGAGCCCAATCGCGGGGCGCGCGTGCGCGCGGTCGACGTCGATTTCGTCCACAACATGTTCGATCTGCGCATCGCCATCGAAGCGATGCTCGCGCGGCGCTGCGCGGAGCGCATCACGGCGGACGGGTTGGCGACTCTCGATGCGGCGCAGCGCGCCCTCGAGCTTCATGCCGGGCGCCGCGACTATCGCGGCCTGCTCGCCGCCAATCGGGAGTTCCACCGCGTGATGAACGAGGCGGCGCGCAATCCCGAAGCCGCCGCGTTCCTGGAACGGCATTGGGGCCTGATCGCGGCGCTATGGGCGCGGTTCGGCTATGGCGAGGAGCGCGTCGCGGGCGTCATCTCGGATCATCACCAGATCATCACGGCGCTGCGCGCGCGCGATGCCGAGGTCGCCGCCTGCCTCGCCATGGCGCACGCGGCGAAAGCCAAGCAGGAATTGATCAAGCGCATGCAGGGACGGCCGCTGCTCGCCGTCGTCGCGGAGAAGACGGCGTGACCGGCTTCGTGCTGGCGCGGTTGGAGCGCCATGCGGTGCGCGTCTCCGCGAAGACGCTCTGGGTGTTCGTGCGTGCGCGCGACATGGATGGCGTCGAAGGCTGGGGCGAGGCGACGCTGCCGGGCACGGGATCGGATGTCGCGCTTGCCGCGGCGATCGCGCGGCTGGGCGGCATGCTCGCGGGAACGCGGATCGCGACACCCATCGATCTCACGGCGCATCTGCCCGCTCCGGGATCGATCGACGCGCTGGCGATCGCCGCCGCCGTCAGCGCCGTGGATCAGGCGTTCTGGGACATCGCGGCGCGGCGTGCGGGCCGACCGCTCGCCGCCTTGCTCGGGCAGCCGGCGGTCGATGCGATCGATCTCTATGCCAATATCAATCGCCGGACGCTCGATCGTTCGCCCCAGGGTTTCGCCGCGAGCGCAACGACGGCGCATCGTCTGGGCTATCGCGCGTTCAAGATCGCGCCTTTCGATGGCGTGACGCCCGAAACCGCCGTGAGCGCCGAGGGCCGCGCCGGGATCGTCGCCGGTCTCGAGCGCGCGGCGGCCGTGCGCGCGGTGATCGGGCGCGGGGCGCGGCTGATGATCGATTGTCACTGGCGCCTGACCGAGGCGTCCGCGCGCTAGGTGATCGCACGCGCCGCGCCGCTCGATCTCTACTGGCTGGAATGCGCGCTGCCGGAAATCCCGGCGAATTTCCCGGCGATGCGCCGGCTGCGCACGCGCGCGCAGGAAGCGGGCATGCGCGTCGCCGGCTGCGAAACCATGATCGGTCGCGCCGGGTTCAGGCCTTTCCTCGAGGCCGAGCTCTACGACGTGGTGATGCCGGACGTGAAATACGCCGGCGGCCTGGCCGAGTTCCTGCGCATCGGCGCACTCGCCCATGCCTTCGGCGTGCTCTGCTCGGCGCATAACCCGAGCGGCCCGATCTGCCACGCGCATTCCCTTCAGGTGAGCCGCCTGCTGCAGGGATCGCCGTTTCTCGAACATCAATTCGACGAGACGCCGCTGTTCAAGGATCTGGTCGCCGCGCCGCCCGAGGATTTCACCGCCGCCCGCGTCGCGGCCCCGCGTGGAGCGGGTCTGGGCATCACGCTCGACCCGGCGCGCATGGCGCGCCACGCGGAAGCGCCGGCATGACGGCGCTCTGGCATCGCCTCGGCTGGCTGCTGCGCGGCGGCGAGTTCGTGCTCGCGCTGGCGATCGTCGTCGCCCTGTGGCACGGCCTGAGCATCTGGGTCGGCAAGGCGACACTGGTGCCGCCGCCGCTGTTGGTCGCGCATGCCTGGGTCGCGCTGCTCCACGACACGCTGCCCGAGGACGCGCTGGCGAGCCTCGGCCATCTCGCCGGCGGCTACGGATTTGGCGTCACGACGGCATTCCTGCTGGCGAACCGCTCAGGCACGCCCTCCGCATAGCGCACCTCGATCCGGATGGTGCGGACCTCGACATAGCCCAGGCCTTCGAGCCCCTGGCGAAACGCGCCCAACATCCCGGCTTCGTTGGCCGGGCTGGAACCCATCATCACGCCGATGAGCGGGATCGCCCGCTTCTGCGCGCGTGCCGCCAGCCGCCAGACCGCAACCGCGCCACCGAGCAGGGGCAAGACATCGCGCCGCTTCACTCGATCACCTCGATCACCTCGTCGGCGCGGGCGAGGAAGGCGAGCGGGATGGCGAGGCCGAGCGCCTTGGCGGTCTTGAGATTGATGACCAGCTCGAACCGCGCGGGT
>JANNTF010000843.1:0-2001 GCA_031403455.1 Alphaproteobacteria bacterium
GCGCTTCGCCGCGCGCGTGAGGCGCTCGCGATCGACCCGCGCTGCAGCGCGGCACTGCGCACGATCGCTTTGGCGCAGTTTCAGAACATCGTCTTCAATCTGGCGACGTCCGGCACCGAGGCCCGCGACGAGGGGATTGGCGCGGCCAGACGCGCGATCGCGATCGACGGCAGCGATCACAGCGCGCATCTGTGGAAGGGTTTCCTGCTGCATTATTCGAATCAGGCGGACAGCGCGCTCACGGATTTCCGGCGTGCGCATGAGCTGAATCCGAACGATGCCTTCGCGCTTGCGATCCTCGGCTATGCCGAGGCGATGGACGGCCATGGGCAAGTCGCTGTCGAGCGTTGCAGTCGCGCGCTGCGCCTGAGTCCGCGCGATCCCGCGCGCTACGTCATGTTGAATGCACTGGGGTGGGCGTATTTTTCCGTCGGTGATTACGCCAACGGCGTGGAAGCGGCACAACGTGCCATCAACGAGATGCCGACGCTGCCGATGCCTCACTCCTGCCTCGCGGTAAACTGCGTCGGAGCGGGGGACTTGGCGCAGGCGCGGGCCGAGATCCAGGTGCTGCGCAAGCTGGCGCCGGAGTTTCTGGAGTCCCGGCTTGCCGGTGGCGCTCAAGGGACCAACCTCGAGATCCGCAAGCGCATCACGATCTTTCTGCGCGTCGCCGCCGGCCTCGAGGAGCCGAGCGCCGCCGACGCGCTGCGCTGAGCGGCTGACCCTCGGCATGGCTGAGTTCTCGAACACCACCAACGGGAGACCGCAAGTCGAATGGCGGAGCAACGGGTTCAACGCCGGCTAGCGGCGATCCTGGCGGCGGACGTCGTCGGCTACTCGCGCCTGATGGAGCGCGACGAGTCGGGGACGCTGGCGCGACTCAAGGCGATGCGGCGCGAGATCATCGACCCGGGCATCGCGCGGCATGCCGGGCGCATCGTCAAGCTGATGGGCGACGGCGCGCTGGTCGAGTTCGCCAGCGCCGTGAATGCCGTCACATCAGCGGTCGAGATCCAGAGATCGCTCCGCGAGCATGATTCCGGCGGGCCCGAGGAGCTGCGCATCCGCTTGCGCATCGGCATCAATGTCGGCGACATCATCGTCGACGGCGACGACATCTACGGCGACGGCGTCAACCTCGCCGCGCGCATCGAGGCGCTGGCGGAGCCGGGCGGCGTCTTCATCTCGCGCTCGGTCGCCGACCAGGTGCGCGACAAGCTCCCGCTACGGATCGAGAGCCGCGGCGAGCACATGGTCAAGAACATCGCGCGACCGATCGAGTTGTTCAGCGTTGCCGAGGCCGGACGTGAGATCGCCGCGACGTCGAGTGCCGATGTGGTGCCTTCGCAGGCGGCAAGGGTCGGCGACAAGCCTGCCATCGCCGTGCTCGCCTTCACCAACATGAGCGGCGATGCCGAGCAGGAGTATTTCTCCGACGGCATCAGCGAGGACATCATCACCGATCTCTCGAAGCTCTCCGACCTGCACGTGATCGCGCGCAACTCCGCCTTCGTCTACAAGCGCAGCGCGGTCGCGATCCCCGAGATCGCCAAGGCGCTGGGCGTGCGCTACGTGCTCGAGGGCAGCGTGCGCCGCGCCGGCAACCGGATTCGCGTCACCGCGCAGCTGATCGATGCGACCACCGGCGGCCATGCTTGGGCCGAGCGCTATGACCGCGACCTCGCCGACATCTTCGCCGTCCAGGACGAGCTCACGCGCGAGATCGTCGCCGCGCTCAAGGTCAAGCTGACCGTCGAGGAGAGGCACCGGCGGACGCACAAGCGCGACATCGACGTCGAGGCGCATGATCTCTTCCTGCGCGGGCGCGAGCATGTGTGGCTCGAGACCAGGGCCGGCAACATCAGCGCCCGCGAGCTGCTCGGGCGTGTCATCGCCATTGTGCCGGACTACGCGGCGGCGCACGCCCACATCGCGGCCACCCACGTGGGCGACTACATCAATGGTTGGGGCGAGTCGCCCGACCGCTCGCTGCAGTTC
>JANNTF010000844.1:0-3135 GCA_031403455.1 Alphaproteobacteria bacterium
TGGTGACCAGCACGTCGACGGCGCCGATGCGCAAGACCGCCGATACGCCCATATCGGCGCGCACGCCGCGCATCAGGCCGCCGTCATAGACGAAACCATCAGGCGCCAGGCGCAGAACCTCCGCATCCACAGCCAGCGGCATGCCGTAAACCGGATCGCGTCGGTTGCCCAGCGCCACACGGATCCGCGCGCCGATTCCTGCCGCATGGGCATCGCGCGCCGTCACGTCGTCGGCGAGGTGAATCGCGGCGGATGCATCGGGCGCGTACGTCAGAAGCGCGGCGAGGGCGTTCGCCGAATCCCCGCTCGCGCCGCCACCCACGCAGTCGCTGGCGTCGGCGAGAACGACATAGCCGGCGCTGCGCAAGCCTCGCGCGATCGCATCGGCGGGCGCCGCCGTCTCGACGAGAAAGCGTGAACGTCGCTGCCACATGGCATCACAAACGCTGCGTGCAGCGGCGACGGCGCCCGTGTGATCGGCATGCGCCGTCACGACCGTGGTGAAGCCCAGCGCCGGCGCGTCGATCCAGGGCTGAACGCAGAAATAGGCGATGTCGCGGATCGTGCCGGTGGTCAGGCGTTCCGCGTGTTCGCGGATTTCGACCATCGGGCCGGCGCCTCGGGTGCGTTGATGCTGGGCTGCCGCAATCAGCGGAATGCGACAGCTGACCAGCACCGGGTCGAGGCGACCATCGGCGATCTCGCGCAGCATCGTCAGCGCGCGCCGACCCGTCTCGTAGGTGTCGTCATGCGGATAGTGCTTGTAGCCCGTGAGCGCATCACAGTTTTCCAGCATGCGATCGGTGACATGGGCGTGCAGGTCGCAACTCACGACGATCGGCGTGTCGGGAAACAAGCGGCGTGTCGCGACGAGCAGATCGCCATCGACATCCAGGCTGTCTTGCGAAATGAAGGCGCCGTGCAAGGCGAGATAGATTCCGTCGATCGCCGGCAGGGCGCGCAGCCGGTCGAGCAGCGCACTGACGAGCTCGGCCGTGAATGCGCTGGACACCCGGCCGCCGGCGCCGCCATGCGTGGCGATCAGCGGGATGAGCTCGTCGCCGCGCGCCGCCGCCTCGTCGATCGCGCCGCTCAATTCGGTACCGGTCCCCTTCAAAAGGTCGATGACCGCGCCGTCATGGGCCAGGTACTTCGACGCGAAATCGCGTCGCGTGGCGATGATCGGCGAGAAGGTGTTGCCCTCGAACAGCATCGCGCCGGCCGCAAATCGCATGATTGTTCCCCATTTCCCCAAAGGACCTTAGCGCGCCTGGGGTGTCGTGGAGAACGATCGCGGCGGTTTCGGGCTCGTATGCGTGGTGCGCCTGCGTTAACCCTTGGCCGTGGAATGGCGTGACGAAGGACTCGTGCTGATGCGTCGGCGCCACGGCGAGAACAACGCCGTGGTGACGCTGTTCACCCACGCGCATGGACGCCATCTCGGTCTGGTGCGCGGCGGCGGCGGGCAGCGCCATGGCGGCATGCTGCAGATCGGCAATGTCGTCGCCGCGCGGTGGCGCGCGCGGCTCGAGGAGCAGCTGGGCAGTTACGCCTGCGAACTCGTGGACTCCGTGGCCGCCCATGTGCTCGATGATTCGGGACGACTGGAGGCGCTGGCCGCTTGCACCGAACTCCTCGGAGCGGTGCTGCCGGAGCGCCATGCCTATCCGGAGCTGTTCGCCGCCACGCGCGCCCTGGTCACCAATCTCACCGCGGCGAGCTACGCCAGCGACCTCGTGCGATGGGAGCTCGGGCTTCTGATGACGCTCGGTTTCGGGCTCGACCTGACGGCCTGCGCGGCGACCGGTCAGCTCGATGATCTCGCGTATGTGAGTCCGCGCACGGGCCGGGCCGTGAGCCGCGATGCCGGTCGCGCTCTCTCCCAACGGCTGCTCGATCTGCCGGCATTCCTGACCAGCACGCGTGGCGCGACCGTGATCGACGCAGGCGACATCGCCGCCGGGCTGGTGCTCACGGGGCATTTCCTGGAGCGGCACCTCCTGGCGCCAGCGCGGCGCGTGATGCCGCCTTCCCGGCTTCGTCTCGTTGATCGCTGGTCGCGTGCCGCTAGACTGCGCCCGCCTTAGAGTCGAGTCGTCCCATGGTCACCAAAGCCGCACCGATCCCACCCTCCGACATCCAGCCCGTCGCGCTGAGCACCGCCCTTGGCGAGCGCTATCTCTCCTATGCGCTCTCGACGATCATGGCGCGCTCCCTGCCGGACGTGCGCGACGGCCTGAAGCCGGTGCATCGGCGGCTGCTGTTCGCGATGCGTCAGCTGCGTCTGGATCCGGATCAGGGTTTCAAGAAATGCGCGCGCATCGTCGGCGACGTGATGGGCAAGTATCACCCGCATGGCGATCAGGCGATCTACGACGCCATGGTGCGTCTCGCGCAGTCTTTCGCGCAGCGCTATCCGCTGGTCGACGGACAAGGAAATTTTGGCAATGTCGATGGCGATAACGCCGCGGCGATGCGCTACACCGAGGCGCGTCTGACGGACGTCGCCCAGGCGCTGCTCGACGGCATCGACGAGGATTGCGTCGACTTCCGAGGGACCTATGACGGCGAGGGCGAAGAACCCCTGGTCCTGCCGGCCGCGTTCCCCAATCTGCTCGCCAACGGGGCGGCTGGCATCGCGGTGGGCATGGCGACGTCGATCCCGCCGCACAATGCCGGCGAGGTGTGCACCGCGCTGCTGCATCTCATCAAGTTTCCCAAGGCGACGATCGGCAAGCTGGTCGATTTGATGCCGGGCCCCGATTTTCCGACCGGCGGCGAACTGGTCGAAAGCCGACCCGCCGTGGAGGAGGCCTATGCCACCGGTCGCGGCAGCTTTCGTACCCGCGCGCGGTGGAGCGTCGAGAAGCTCGGGCTCGGTCAGTTCCAGGTCGTCGTCACCGAGATCCCGTATCAGGTTCAAAAGTCGAAACTGATCGAGCGGATGGCCGAGTTGCTGCAAGAGAAGAAACTCACCTTGCTTGGCGACGTGCGCGACGAATCCGCCGAGGACGTGCGCATCGTGCTCGAGCCGAAGAGCCGCAACGTCGATCCTCAGGTGCTGATGGAATCGCTGTTCCGGCAGACCGATCTCGAGACGCGCTTTTCGCTCAACATGAATTTGCTCGACGGCAA
>JANNTF010000845.1:0-11774 GCA_031403455.1 Alphaproteobacteria bacterium
CGTGCGCATACCGTTTGCGTCGCGGCGCTTCGACGAGTTCCCGCATCGTCTGTCGGGCGGCATGCGCCAGCGCGCGATGATCGCGATGGCGCTGGCCTGCAACAGACCGAGGATCGCCAGCGCCGTCACGCTCTTGCCGCAGCCCGACTCGCCGACGAGGCAGAGGCTGCGGCCGCGCGCGAGCGCGAACCCGATCCCGGACACCGCTTCGACGATCCCGGACTCGGCGACGAAATCGACGCGCAGCTCCTCGATGGCCAGCAGCGTTTCGGTCTCATTCGGCTGCGCGCGCACGGCCATCGCCGCGACCCTAGCGCGCTTCTTCGGGTTGCTCGATCCACCGCCCCGACTCGGCAGAGTCCAGAATGGCCTCGCAGAGCCGCGCGATGCGGCTCGCCGCGCGCAGATCCGGCGTCGCGCTGCGCCCCGAAGCGATCGCCGCGATGAACTGGTGCAGCTCGATGGTCTTGAGATCGTTGAAGCCCAGGCCGTGGCCGGGCGCCGGCAGGAATCCGGCATAGAAGGGATGCTCGGGGTTGACGAGGATCCTGCGGAAGCCGGCATTCGCCGCATCCTCGCCGGCGACATAGAGCTGCAGCTCGTTGAGCCGCTCGGCCTCGAAGCGGATCGTGCCGCGCTCGCAGGTCAGCTCGAAGCCGAGATCCATCTTGCGGCCATGCGCCACGCGGCTGGTCTCGATGAGTCCCGGCGTGCCGTCCTGGAAGCGCAGCATCGCGCTCGCATAATCCTCGTTCTCGACTTGGCGGGGCGTCGGATCGCCCGCACTCGTCGGCCGCGCGCGGTGCACGGTGCGCGCGGCGCCGCTCAGCGCCGCGACCGGACCGCAAAGCTCGCGCGCGATCGACAGGATGTGGCAGCCGAGATCGCCGAGCGCGCCACAGCGCCCGGCCGTCGCGCGGCTCAGGCGCCAGCTATGCGGCGCCGTCGCATCGGCGAGGTAATCCTCGACATGGCGTCCGAAAAAATGCACGGGCCGGCCGAGACGGCCGCTCGCGACCAGCGCCTTGGCATGCGCGACCAGCGGCGCACGCAGATAGGTGAAGCCCACCGCATTGACCACGCCTCCCGCTTCGGCCAGATCGGCGAGACTCGCGGCTTCGCGGCTCGACAGCCCGACCGGCTTCTCGCAGAGCACGGGCTTGCGCGCGGCGATGGCGCGGCTGGCGATCGCGAAATGCAGCGCGCTCGGCACGGCGATGACGACCGCATCGGCGCGATCGACCGCCTGCTCCCAGGAGCCGGTCCATTCGGGAAAGCCGAGAGCGGCAGCCGCGGCGCGGGCGCGCGCCTCACTGTCCTCCGCCAGGACGAAAGGCCGCGCCTTGATCGGGCAATCCGGGAATACGTGATTGACCGCATGCATCGCCAGCGCGTGCGACTTGCCGATGAATCCGGCGCCGATCAGCGCCAAGCGCAGTTCCGTTGCCACCCGCAACTCCCTCGCGTCTCACTCGGCCGCGCGCGCCATCAACATCGGGTCGTGCCATTGCACTTTCGGAACCTCGCGCCAGCCGCGGCGCGCCCGAATGTCGCCGCGCGCACGCGAAGTCGCGGCTGCATCGACACTCCATGTCTTCGTGTCGACGACGACGCCGTAATCGGCCAACGCCTTGGCCGGTGACAGCAATTCGTTGCGCACGTCCTTGAGCACCGCGATGGGATCGCGCTCCAGCGGATCGCCCCAGCCGCCGGCGCCGGCGAGCACATGGCGCAGGATGTCGCCGCGGGTGACGGTCATCGTGAACTTGCCCTGGAGCACGCGGTTCTCGCCGTCGGGGTTGAGGTAGTTCTCGCTCGGCGCGCCGGGCGAACCGCCATAGAGGCCGAAGGGACGATGGTCGCGGCGATCGCTCCGCACCTGCAGCACGCCCTCGACCTCGTTGAAGCGATAGTCGCGCTTGAACGGCACGCCGCCGCGGAACTTGCCGGCCCCCGCCCGGTCGGCGACGAACTCATAGGCGAGCAGCGAGATCGGCTGCTCGGCCTCGGTGACCTCGATCGAATGCGACGCCATGTTCGCGAACATATGCGAATTGCCATCGAGCCCATCGGCCCAGGGCCGCGCGCCCCAGGCGCCGCAGGTGAAATCGACATAGATGAACGGCGAGCGATCGGCGTGATAGCCGCCGATCGAGATCCCCGTATTGCCACCATCGCCCGCGGCTTTGACGCGATCCGGGAGCATCATGGCGAGCGCGCCGAACATGCAGTCGGTCATGCGAAACCCGGTGAGGCCGCGCGCCGCGCAGGCCGCGGGCAGCACGCCGTTGCCCACCGTGCCCGGCGGGCAGATCACCTCGATCGCGCGGAACACGCCCTCGTTGTTGGGGATCCCCGGCGGCAACACGGAGCGCACGCCGGTGTAGCTCGCCGCCTTGGTGAAGGAGAGCGTGTTGTTGATCGCGCCCTTCACCTGCTTGTTGGTGCCGGTCCAGTCGACGACCATATGGCCGCCGGTCTTGCGGATCGTGACGAACAGGCGGATCGGCTTGCCGTAATCGACGCCGTCATCGTCGATCCAATCCTCGAAGCTCCATTCCCCGTCAGGCAGATTCGCGAGCGCGGCGCGCGTCATGCGCTCCGCGTAATCGACCGTCTCGCGCATCAGCAGTTTCACCTGCTCCGGGCCGTGCTTGGCGACCAGCTCGGCGAATTGCTTCTCCGCGATGTGGCAGGCCGCGAGCTGCGCGCGCAGATCGCCGAACACCTTCACCGGCACGCGCACGTTCTTCTCGATGAAGCTCACGATCGTCTTGTTGATCTTGCCGGCCTCGTAGAATTTGAGCGGCGCGATGCGCAAGCCCTCGGCATAGATCTCGGTCGAGTCCGAAGCGTTCGAGCCGGCGACCCTGCCGCCGACATCGGTGTGGTGGCAGACCGTGCAGGCGAAGGCGAGCCGCTCACCGCGATGGTAGAGCGGCTTGAAGATGAAGATGTCGGGCAGATGCATGCCGCCATCGAACGGGTCGTTCATGATGAAGACGTCGCCCTCGGCCATGTCGTTGCCGTAGTGGCGCATGATCGAGTCCATCGCGGTGGGCACCGAGCCGAGATGGCCGGGCAAGGTCAGGCCCTGCGCGACCAGCTTGCCCTGCGCATCCGCGAAGCCCGTGCTGAAATCCATGTTGTCCTTGAGCACGCCCGAATAGGTCGTGCGCACGACGGTCAGCGCCATCTCGTCGGCGATCGAGAAGATCGCGTTCTTGAACAGCTCGAAAGTGATCGGGTCGATCTTGGGGGACATCTCTGGCTCCGACGTGGACGGCGATGTTGCGGGAGATGGCCGGGCGAGGACAAGCCCGGCCTCGACTTCCCCCGCCTCAACGCGTCGCGGTCACGATGATCTCGACCATGTCCTTGCCTTCCAGCGTGACGCCGATGCAGGCGCGCATCGGCGGGTTGGCGCGATCGGCCCATTCGTCCCAGGCGCGGTTCAGCTCGGGCTTCTGTTTGATGTCGGTGATGTAGACCACCGCGGTCAGGATCTTCGACTTGTCCGAGCCGAGCTTCACCAGATTCTGCTCGATCGTGGCCAAAGTCTCCTTCGCCTGCTGATACATGCCGCCCGATTTGTCGTCGCAGACGGCAACCGTGGAAACGAACGAGCCCGAGGCGACGCCTTCGCAGCGCGTGGGATGGTCGGGCAGACGTGTGATCATCGCGAGATCTCCTGTTGGGTGAAGAGCGGATGATCGTACAAGATCCACGCGTTTGCATGGAGGATCCATGATCGGTTTCGATACTTTGCTCACCGACGCCTTGCTGCCCGACGGCCGGCGCACGAATATCGGGCTGGCAGGCGGCCGGATCGCGGCGATCGGCGCCCAGGACAATGCGAAGGCTCGGGAGCGCTTCGATCTCCACGGCGATCTCGTGCTGCCCGGACTCGTGGACGGCCACATGCATCTCGACAAGACGCTGGTCGGCCTGCCCTGGCTGCCGCATCAGGCCGAGGCCTTCCGCATGAGCCGGATCGCGACGGACAAGAAGATCCTGCCCGGCCTGCCGCTCTCGACCGCGGCGCGCGCGATCAACCTGGCGCGCCAATGCGTCGCGCATGGCACCGCGCATATCCGCACGCATGTCGACATCGATCTCGAGGGCGGACTCACCAAGCTCGAAGCCGTGCTCGACGCGCGCCAGAGACTGGCGGGCGCCGTCACGATCCAGATCGTCGCTTTTCCCCAGAGCGGCGTGACGCGCTGCCCCGGCGTGCTCGATCTGCTCGACCAGGCAATGCGCGCCGGCGCGGATCTCGTCGGCGGCATCGATCCGCTGGAGATCGACCGCGATCCCAAAGGCCAGCTCGACGGCATCTTTGCAGTGGCGGAGAAGCACGGGCGAGGCCTCGACATCCATCTGCACGAACCCGGCGAGATGGGCCTGTTCAACGTCCAGGAGATCTGCGCGCGCAGCCTCGCGCTCGGGCTACAGGGCAAGGTCACGATCAGCCACGGCTTCTGCCTCGGCGGCATCGCGGAATCGAAGCAAATGGCGACCGCCGAGCTGATGGCGAAGGCCGGCGTGATGCTGGTGACGCACGGCGCGGCGAGCGCGACCTTCCCGCCGATCATGCAGCTGCGCCGCGCCGGCGTGACGGTGTTCGCGGGCAACGATGACGTGCGCGACACCTGGTCGCCCTACGGCAACGGCGACATGCTCGAGCGCGTCTCGTTCATCGGCTGGCGCGCCGATCTGCGTCACGATCCGCTGATCCACGAGGTCTTCGAGCTCGCCTCGAGCGCCGGCGCGCGCGCGCTTGGCCGCGAAGATTACGGGCTCGCGGTCGGTTGCGCGGCCGATCTGGTCACCTTGCCCGCGAGCGGCATTCCCGAAGCGGTGGGCGCGCATGCGCCGCGCCGCCTCGTCTTCCATCGCGGCCGGCTCGTCGCCAGGGACGGCGCCTATTGCGGGCCGTGATCGCCCTGCTGCGTTGGATCTTCCGCGCGACCGTCGCGCTGATGCTGGGCTGGGTCGCCTTGATGATCGCCTATCGCTGGGTGGAGCCGCCCGGCACGCCGCTGATGGCGATACGCTGGTTCGAGGGCGCAAAGCTGCAGCACAGCCCCGTGGCGATCGCGCGCATCTCGCCGCTGCTCGCTCGGGCGGTGATCGCATCCGAGGATAATCGCTTCTGCACGCATGCCGGTATCGATCTCGCGGCGGTCAAGGACGCGATGGAGGAGGCCGACGAGACCGGCCGGCAGCGCGGCGCCAGCACGATCACGATGCAGCTCGCGCGCAATCTCTTCCTGTGGCCGGGCGGCGGGTTTTTCCGCAAGGCGCTGGAGATCCCGATCGCGCTCGCGATCGACCTCGCCTGGCCCAAGCGCCGCATCCTCGAGCTCTATCTCAACATCGCCGAATGGGGCCCCGGCGTGTTCGGCGCCGAGGCCGCGGCCGCGCATCATTTCCAGCGCAGCGCGCTCGACCTCACGCGCAGCGAGGCGGTGCGACTCGCCGTCGTCCTGCCCAGCCCGCGGCGCTGGAACCCGGTACGCCCGACCGCCTTCATCCAGAGCCGCGCCCGAACCATCGACCGCCGCATCGACCAGCTCGGCGCGAATCCCTTCAGCTGCATAGTCGATTAGAACGCACGGCAAGCGGGGCCCAATCATGCGCGCCGCGCGATGCGCCACGGTTGCCTTGTGCTGGACCGTTCGCCAATATCGATCTCCGCGCCAACGGCGATTTCAAGGTCGGACGACGGAGCGCGGCATGCGAAAAAGGCGAACACGATGTCCGACGACGGCGGCTTGCGACCGAAGACCCTGATCGACAAGATCTTCTGGCATGCCGGCGCGATGCTCATGCTGGCCATGGCCGGCGTGATGCTCTACGTCGTGACCGCCCGCTATTTCTTCAATCGCCCTCCTTTGTGGTCCGAGGACGTGCCGCGCACGATCTTCGTGTGGATGGTCTTCGTCACACTGGGGCTGGCGATCAAGCTCGGCCTGAACATCCGGGTCACCACCTTGACCGACATGATGCCGCGTCGCCTGCGCTTCACCACCGAGCTGATCATGAACGTGCTCGTGCTGGTGATGATCGCGATCCTGATCTGGTTCACCATTCCGATCCTGCGGCTGAAAGCCGAGGCGACAATGCTCTCGACCGGCTGGAGCGAAGGCGTGCTCGTCGTCCCCATGGTGTTCGGCTTCATGCTGGCGTTCGCCTATCAGGTCCGGCAGATGCTGCGGTCGCTCGCCGCCTGGCGCAGCGGCACGGATCTCGAGGAGTCCCACCAGACCGGCGCGGGCATGGGTTGAGCCATGCTGCTCGCGGCACTCATCATCCTGCTCTTCATCTTCATCATGCTCGGCATGGAAGTCGCCTGGGCGATCGGCTTCGCCTGTCTTTCCTATCTCTGGCTTTCCGACCTGTTCTACGACGAGGCCAATTACGTCCTCTTTCCGCACCAGGTCTTCGACGGCATCGACACATTCTCGCTGCTCGCGATCCCGTTGTTCATGTTCGCCGGCGAGCTGATGACCGAGAGCGGCGTCACGCATCGCCTGGTGCGCGTGGCTTCCGCCTTCGTCGGCCATATTCGCGGAGGGCTCGCGAATGTCGGAGTCGTGTCGAATTTCGGCATGGCCGGAATCTCGGGCTCGGCGATCGCCGATGCCGCCGCGACCGGCACGGTCCTGATCCCGCAGATGCAGAAGAAGGGCTACCCGGTCGGCTTCTCCTGCGCCGTGATCGCCGCCGCCTCGACCGTCGGGCCGATCATTCCGCCCTCGATCGCCTTCGTGCTCATCGGCAGCATCCTCAACCTGTCGGTCGGCAAGCTGTTTCTCGCCGGCGTGATACCCGGAACGATCATGAGCCTCGCGATGTTCGCACTGACGGCGTGGATCTCGCGCCGGCGCGGCTATCCCGTCGAGCCCCGGGCGGATTGGACCGAGCGGGGCGCGGCCATGCTCGCCGCCATCCTGCCGCTCGCGGCGCCGCTCATCGTGGTCCGCAGCATGGCGATCGGACTCGCCACGCCAACCGAGGCGGCCGCGATTCTCGTCGCCTACGTGATGTTGCTGGGCCTCATCGCGTTCCGCACGCTGACCATCCGCACCGTGATCGATTGCGCCGCGCGCGCCGCCTTGATCAGCGCGATCATCATGCTCACGGTCGGCATGGCGCAGATGTTCTCCGCGCTATCGGTGCTCGAACGCTTCGGCGACCTGCTGACGGACGCGATGCTCTCGATCTCGACGGACGTCAACGTCCTGCTGCTGGTGCTCAACGTGATGTTGCTGGTGCTCGGCACGTTCATGGAGCCGCTGCCGCTGATGCTCGTCCTCGGCCCGATCGTGTTTCCGCTCTTCCAGGGCATGGGAGTCGACCCGATCCATCTCGCGGTCGTATTCGTGATCAACGTCATTCTCGGGCTGGTCACGCCGCCGGTCGGGCTGATCCTGAACGTCGTCGGGGTGATCGCCCGCGTCGACCCGATGGTCGTATTCCGGGACATGACGCCGTATCTCGTGGTTCTGTTCGGCGTGCTGCTGCTGCTCACCTACGTGCCATGGTTTTCGCTGTGGCTGCCGAACCTGCTGATGGACTGATCCGCCCCCGCCAACCGCCTCCTCAATCATATTTTGCCAACGGAGATTCACGATGATCCACGCCTCACGCCGCACACTCCTGGGCGGCCTCGCCGCCACCGGCCTCTCGACCGCCGCGACCCGCGCCGGCGCGCAGGGCCGTACCGTGACCTTGAAGTTCGGCAATGCCGGCAATGCCCAGACGATCTCGAACCGCTTCAACGTGAAGCTTTGGGACGTCGTCAGCCAGCGCACCAATGGCAGCATGAAGGTGGAAATCTTCGCCGGCACGCTCGGCGGCGAGCAGCGGCTGCTCGAGGGCATGGCGCTGGGAACCATCGATATCTACAACGGCGCCTACACCGGCACGCGCGAGTTCGACATCTTCTACTCGCCCGGCTTCTTCCGTGATGGCGGCCATGCCAAGCGCGTGATCCAGAGTCCGATCGGCGCGCGCGCCTCCGAGGTGCTGGAGAAGCGCTATCAGGCCCGCCTGCTCGGCGTCGGCCGCCTGGGCCCCTGGGTGCTGTCGACCAAGAAGCGCATCACCTCGCTCGAGGAGATCAAGGGCATGAAGCTGCGCGCGCCGCAGATCGAGGGCATGGTCGAGGCGCTGAAATTCCTCGGCGCCAACCCGACCCCGATCGCCTTCAACGAGATCTACCTCGCGCTGCAGAACGGCACGGTCGACGGCTTCGTCTCGGCCCTCAACCCATCGGTCGCCGGCAAGTTCTACGAGGTGTCGAAATACGTCCTGTCCAACGCGTTCGGCGAAGGGCTCGACAAGGAGGCGATTTCGACGCGTGCGTGGCGGCGGCTGAACGACCAGCAGCAGCGCATCGTGCTGCAGACGTGGGAGGAACTCGAGGCGACCGACTACTTCCAGGCCGGGATCAACGCGATCTCGACCGATCTCGGGACATGGAAGCGCTTCAATGGCGAGGATTCGGTGGTGACGGTCGACCAGGCTGCACTCGTCAAGCAGATGGAGCCGCTCAATCGCCGCCTCGCCGACGAGGTCTACGGCGCCGGCGGCTGGGACACGATCCAGAAGCTCTGACCGACCAGAACCGCTGCGCCAAACGCCTGCCTACCCTCATCGTCCCTGCTCGAATGGGCTACGGGATGCACACATCTTCCGGACTCACGCCAGCCTGTACTCGTCGCCCCTCCTCAACTTGAGGAGGGGCAGCGCGGCGAAGCCGTGCGGGGTGGTGACTCAACGATCAAGCACGGCTTCGATCTCCGCCACCACGCCGGCGAGGTTCGTCTCGACATCATCGTTGACGAAGCGCACCACGTGGATCCGGTAGCGCGCCAGGTAGGTCTCTCGACGACGATCGTGCGCTTCGGCAGCTTCATGATCATGAGCAATGCCGTCGAGCTCGACCTCCAGGCGCGTGGCAGGACAATAGAAGTCCAGCACATAGGGCCCGATGCTGTGCTGGCGTCGAAACTTCCGACCGGAGAGCCGATGCTTGCGCAAGCCACGCCCCACAGCAGCGCCTCTGCTCGCGTGGCGTCGCGCCGCAAGCTCCGGCGCGTGTCGATCAGATCCTTGCGATTGTTGACCTTGTCCATCGCTCCAGCATGGCGCCGCACCGGCGTGCCGAGATCGACGCATGCGGCGTACCGGCGTGGACTCACCACCCCGCGCGCTTCGCGCGCTGCCCCTCCTCGAGTCGAGGAGGGGCGACGAAAACTGCCTGGCGTCTCGCTCCGAAGATGTGTGCATGCCGTAGCTCGACTTGAGGAGGGACAGGCCGCGAAGCGGACAGGTCGGTGATGGCACGTTCACGGCACCGCCGCGATCTCCAGGACCAGCTTGTTGAGGATGGCGGCGGCGAAGCTCTCGTAGCTGTCGACGGCGATGACGAAGGCCCCCGCGCCGCCGATCACGTTGTCGCGGTAATACGTGTCGAGCGTGGGTTCGAGCGACAGGATCGGCAGGCCGTTGATGCGGATGTCCAACGCCACCGCCGCGTCGCGTGCCTGCGTGACCGAACGGCCGCCATTATTCGAACCGTCTCCGGAGATGTCGATGATGCGGCGGGTTCCCTTGACGGGGCTGGCCGCGAGCAGGCGGACCGCATGATCGATCGCCCCGCTGATCGAGGTGCCGCCGCTGAAGAGCTGCCGCGGCGCGGCGTCGATCGCGTCGGCCAAGGCGTTCGCCGAGGCTTCGTCGCGGATGGTCGTCCAGGGGATCACCAGGCGCTGCAACGCGGGTCCTGTCCATTGGAACATCGTGACGGCGATCGCCTGGCTCGCGCCGGAGCGGATCGCGGCCAGCACGCGCGGATGCCGAAACGCCGCGGCATAGCCTTCCTGCTGCAATTCGAAGCGCTGTTGATTGACACTGCCCGAGGCATCGACGGCGAGGACGAGTTCCAGATCGACTGCGCGCTGCGCCAGCGCCGGCGCGCAGAACGCGAGGCAGGCCAGGGTCAGGCGTACCAGCAGGCGCATGGGCAATCACCTCGCGAACGAAGGTGGTGACGATACAAGGCGGCGCGCGCCGATGCATTTCGCTTCGCGTGGCCGGCGCGAGTTCCTGTAGTTTCGGACCATGACCAATGATCCGCGTATCGACGCGCGGCTTTACGTTGCCGCGTCCCTCGCCGTCCCGACGCTCGGGCTCGATACGGCGCGCGCGCATTATCTGCAGCACGTCCTGCGTCTGGCCCCGGGTGCGCAGATCGCCGTGTTCAATGCCGGGGATGGCGAGTTCGCGGCGCGCATCGAGAGTTTCGGCAAGGGGCGTTGTACGCTGGCGCTGGGCGCCCGGCGCCGCCCGCCCACGGCCGAACCCGATCTCTGGCTGTGCTTCGCGCCGATCAAGCGCGCGCGGCTGGATTTCATGATCGAGAAGGCGACCGAGCTCGGCGTGTCGCGGTTGATCCCGGTGTTCACGCAGCACATCGCTGTCGAGCGCGTGAACACCGAGCGTTTGACCGCGATCGCAATCGCCGCGGCGGAGCAATGCGAGCGGCTGTCGGTGCCGCAGATTGAAGCGCCGACGGATTTCGCCAAGCTGCTTGCCACATGGCCCGCCCAACGCCTGCTGATCACCGGCGATGAAAGCGGCGGTGGTAACCCGATTGCAACCGAGTTGGCCGGCACGCGCGGACCCTACGCAGTGTTGATCGGGCCGGAGGGCGGCTTTGCGCGCGGCGAGCTTGACGCGCTCCCCCGACATGGGTTTGTTCGCCGTGTGGGCCTGGGCCCACGAATCCTCAGGGCCGACACTGCTGCGCTCGCCGCTCTCGCGGTGCTGCAGGCGTTGGTCGGGGATGGTGATCGCGCCCCGCGTTTCGTGGCGCGCGATGGTATCGACTGACGGAGTTTGATTTGTCCGCACCGCCGACCAAACAAGGCGACCCGATCACGGATCGTCGCCAGCTGATCGAGTACATCGCCTCGGGTTCGAAGCCCAAGGCGCAGTGGCGCATCGGCACGGAGCACGAGAAATTCGCCTTCGCGCTCGATGATCATCGCCGGCTGCCCTATGACGGCGACGGGCCGACGATCCGCAAGCTGCTCGACGGTCTCGCACAGCGCTTCGGCTGGACCCCTGTCGAGGAGAACGGCAAGCCGATCGCGCTGGTGCGCGCCGCCGGCAGCGTCACGCTGGAACCGGGCGGGCAATTCGAATTGTCGGGCGCGCCGCTGGAGACGATCCATCAGACCTGCGACGAGGTGAACACGCATCTCGCGGAATGTCGTTCGATCTGTTCCGATATCGGCGCGGGCATGCTCGGTCACGGCTTCGATCCGAAATGGCGCCGCGCCGACGTGCCGTGGATGCCCAAGGGCCGCTACAAGATCATGCGCGCCTACATGGAGAAGAAGGGCAAGCTCGGCCACGACATGATGCTGCGCACCTGCACCGTGCAGGTGAATCTCGACTACGACTCCGAAGCCGACATGGTGAAGAAGTTTCGCGTGTCGCTGGCGCTGCAGCCGCTCGCGACGGCTTTGTTCGCCAACTCGCCCTTCACCGAGGGCAAGCCGACGGGGTTGCTGTCGACGCGCAGTCATGTCTGGACCGACACCGATCCCGACCGCAAGTTGACGGTAGGCTGACACCCTCCTAATGGGCGCCTACAAAGGATTCTGCGTGAAACACCGGATTCCCATTCCCCTCATCGTCGTCACTCTTTTCCTGATCTCAGGTTGCGGCGGTAGTGGAGGCGGGAACGATGGCCC
>JANNTF010000846.1:0-3787 GCA_031403455.1 Alphaproteobacteria bacterium
ATGGGAATTGATAAAAGCCGGGCTCTTTCACCACGACGCGCAGCGTATCGGTGATGAGCTGCTCTTCAGGGAGAGCTTTAAAGGTTTTGGTGTGAAAGGGAAGCGCCATCCAGGAAATCCAACCCCATAAGAAAAAAACGACCGCGGCGAGAAAAACTCCAATCCCTTCGGGATGAACTTTGTGCTGTACGCCGTCGTGATTGCCGTCGTGATCACCATGGGTATGGTCTATACCTACCAGACCGCTTCCGAAGAGATCGCCTATGCCGATCTCTTGCGGCTGATCCAAAACACGGAACATGACAACAGTGGTAACCTGGTCGATGGCTCGACGGGCGACATTGTGATCGGAAATTCGCAAGGCGTCAAAGTCAAACTGAGCAACCTCAGTAATCTGGCAATTGGCAGTACGGCCATCACCGGACGTGTCGATCGCGAATTCATTGCGCCCAAAAACCTGAACGAGCAAGTCGAGAAGGGCACTTCGTTTCGGACGAATATTAGCGGAAAGGACGAAGCCGAAAAGGTACTTCGCCGGCGCTCGCTTCGATCAGGCGCAGCACCAACCGGCCCATGGTGGATTTGCCGCAGCCGGACTCGCCCACGACCGCGAGGGTCTCGCCGCTCGCGAGATCGAAATCGATGCCATCTACCGCGCGCACCGCACCCACGCGGTGGCGCAGCACCAGACCGCGGCTGATCGGGAAATGCTTCGTCAATCCACGAACACGCAGCAGCGGCGCCGCGTTCATGGCCGGGCCGCGATCAGCGGCGCCTTGAGACACGCGGCGCGATGCGATGGCGCGACTTCGCGCAGCACCGGATCGTGCTCCTGACAGGCCGCATCGGCGAAGGGGCAGCGCGGATGGAAGCGACAGCCGCGCAGCGTCGCAAACGGGCTCGGCACGCTGCCCTCCACCGTCGCCAGGCGTTCCGCATCGACGTGGAGCTTCGGGATCGAGCCGAGCAATCCGATCGTGTAGGGATGCTGGGGATCATCGAAGATCTGCGCGACCGAGGCTTCCTCGACGATGCGTCCTGCGTACATCACGATGACGCGCTGGGCGAGTTCGGCGATGACACCCAGATCATGCGTGATGAGGATGATCGAAGCGCCGGTGCGCGCACGCAGATCGCGCAGCAGCCAGAGGATCTGCGCCTGGATCGTCACGTCGAGAGCGGTCGTCGGTTCGTCGGCGATCAGGATCTGCGGGTTGCACGCCAGCGCCATCGCGATCATCACGCGCTGACGCATGCCGCCGGACATCTGATGCGGATACTCGTCCAGCCGGCGCTCGGGATCTGGAATGCGCACGAGCTTCAGCATGTCGAGCGCGCGTGCGCGCGCCGCCTGGCGCGACAGCGTCTCGTGCAGGCGGATCACCTCGACGATCTGATCGCCGACGCTATGCACGGGATTGAGGCTCGTCATCGGCTCCTGGAAGATCATGGAGATCTTGGCGCCGCGGATCCGCCGCATCTGCGCTTCGCTCTTGCCCAGGAGGTCGCTGCCTTCGAACAGGATCTCGCCGTTCGCCATGCGGCCCGGCGGCGACTGCACCAGCCGCATGATCGACAACGACGTGACGGATTTGCCGCAGCCGGACTCGCCGACGATGCCGAGGGTCTCCCCCTGCGCGAGATCGAAACTCACGCCGTCGATGGCCCGGATCGTCGCCGAGCCGGAGCGAAACTCGACGGCAAGATCGCGTACCCGCAGCAGCGGCGCCGTCTGCGCCGTCACGGACCGGTGCGCACCGGGAAGACGCGGGGCGACATATCGTCGATCGAGCGCTTGGCCCAGTCGCGCGTCGCCGTCGAACCCAGCGCCGCATCCTGCGCCGACTGAAGCGCCGCGCTCGCCCGCTCGATATCGATCGTCGTCACCTCGCCGTTGCGCACCACCTGCCGGCCGGCGACGAAGACGTCGCGCACGGCGCGATCGCCCGCCGAATAGATCAGGCTGCGCAACGGATCACGCAACGGACGCATCGTCGGATGCATCACGTCGGCGAGAAAGAAGTCGGCCATCGCGCCGACTTCGAGGCGGCCAAGATCCGTGCGCCTGAGCATGGCGGCGCCGCCAATCGTGGCGGCGTTGAAGAGGTGGAAGGTCTTCGCCGCCTTGAAGTTGCCGCTGAGCACCCGCGCCGCGTAGGCCGCGAGCCTGAGCTCGTCGAGAAAATTATGCGGGAAGGTATCGGTGCCGATGCCGCATGTGATCCCCGCATCCATGTAGCGCCCCAGCGTATTCATGGCGATGCCGCGACGGGCGAACACCGTCGGGCAATGAGCGACCTGGGCGCCCGAGGCGACGAGGCGCCCGAAATCATCCGCGTGCGGCCAGTGCAGCTGTGGATGGTCGTTGAGGAAAATGCCGTGGCCGATGATCAGGTCGGGACCGAGCAGGCCGAGCGCGTCCAGCCATTCGATCGGCGTCTTGCCATGGCGATGCGTGATCTCGTTGAACTCGACGATCGACTGCGCGGCATGCAGCTGAGTCGGAATGTTCCGCTTCTTGGCTTCCGCGAGACTCTCGCGCAGGAGGCCGGCTCCGCACGTATCGATCTGGGATGGTCCCATCATGCCGCTGATGCGTCCGGATTCGTGCCGGCCGGCCGCGTCGATGACCTGCAGCGCTTGCTTGAGACCAATTTCGCCCGCGGCCTCGTCCCAGTGATAATCGACGGAGTGGCCGTCGCTGGTCGACCACGTGGCAGCGCGAAACATCGGACAGAGCACGGCGCGGATGCCGGTCGCCGCGACATCATCGGCCCAGCCATCGCGCGCGCCGGAGAGATCGCACATCGTCGTCACGCCGCTCTTGAGCAATTCCCACACCGCGACCTGGGTCGCCACGGTCGCGGCGTTGGGACTCATCCGGAACACCGGCATGAATTCGTAAAGCGAGCTCTGACCAAGTCGCGGACTGCCGAGTTCCTCGAGCGCGCCCTTGTTGCCGGGCTCCGAAGTCGGATGGCTATGGACATTGATGAATCCAGGTGCGGCCATGCGCCCGGCGCCGTCGAGGATGGTATCGGCCGCGCCCATGAAACCAGGCCCGACATGGACGATCCGCTCGCCGCGGAGCGCCAGATCGGCGCCGCGCAGATAGACATGGGTCTTGGCCGCCGCATCCCAGGCCACGATCCAGTCGAGGCCGCGGATCAATGTTGTCGTCTCGGTCATGTCGTTCGCTCCTTTCCGGACGCCTGAAGCGGCGCCCGGCGCGTCGATGGTTTCATCACTTCAAGTCGAGCGACAGACCCTTGTAGAGGCCGGCGCCGTAGATGCCATGCGCCTTCAACGGCTTGAGCTTGGCGCCCGTCACCAGATGCAGCGGCTCGTGGTAGAGCGGGATCCAGACCGCGGCATCCTCGACCTTGGACTGGACTTTCGCATAGGCATCGAAGCGCTCCTTCGGATCGAGCGCCGACGCGCCCTTGGCGAGCAGCGCATCGGTTTCCGGATCCTTCCAATTGACGCGGTTGGGTACCGGCGTCGCAGCGGAGCGGAAATAGAGATTGAGCGCGTCGCCGGCCGAGACATAGGGAAAGCTCATGCCGAAGGCCTCGTATTCCTGCGTCGCGAGCTTGCCCCAGGCGACCGTGGCGTCGAAGAGCTGCAGCTGGAAATCGATGCCGACCTTGCGGAGATCGCCCTGCACGGCTTCGGCGAGTTCCTTCCAGAACCCGGTGAAGCCGTAGAACACCGGCGCCAGCTTCTTGCCGTCCTTCACGCGGAATCCGTCAGAGCCACGCTTCCAGCCCGCCTCGTCGAGCAGGCG
>JANNTF010000847.1:0-1739 GCA_031403455.1 Alphaproteobacteria bacterium
ACCTTGAGGAGGGACAGGCGCGCGCAGCGCGCCAGGGCGGTGATGCCCGGGCACAGCCTCACCCGACGATCGCCTCCGCTTCGATTTCCACCTCGTAATCGCCGACGAGGTTGGCGATCTCGACCAGGGTGTTCGCGGGCTGCACCGCGGCGAAGTAGCGGCCATGGACGCGCGCGGCCTCTTCCCAGCGTGCGCAATCGCGCATGTAGACGCGCGTGCGCACCACGTCGTCGAGCTTGCCGCCCAGGGCGGCGATGCTCGCCGCGATCTTGTCGAGGATGTAAACGGTCTGCCCCTGGACGTCGCCGGGGCAAACCACCGCGCCATCGCTATGCGTCGCCGTGGTGCCGCAGACGAGGATGCGGTCGCGCACGCGCACCGCGCGGCTATAGCCGCAGGCCTTCTCCCACACGCTGCCGGTATCGATGCGCAGGCGGTCGGGCCGCGCCGCCATCGGCCTCGCCTGATAGACCGGCGGCAGGGACGCGAGGTGATGGCTGAGATCGCCCGACGCGGTCAGGAAGGGCGGCTTGCGATACTCGTCGCCGCAATCGCCGGGCAGCGGCGTGGTCGCCGTCAGCGCGGCGTCGATAGCGGCCTTGTCTTGCGCGTCGAGTGCGAAGGCGAAGAGCTTGAGATTATCGGCGCGATGCTCGCGCTCGGTCAGCCGCGCGCCGACGATCACCGCGCCGACCGCCGGCTGCTCGAGCACCCAGCGCGTGGCGACATTGGCGACCGAGACGCCGTGTTTGCGCGCGATCCGAGCGAGCGCGGCGAGCAGCAGCTGCACCGCGTCCCAGCCGCCGACGGCGTCGATGAAGCGTTTGTATTTCATCTTGCTCCAGTCGCCGATCTCCACGGGTGCTGATTGGCCCACCCAGCGATCGCTGAGGAATCCGCCGCCCAGCGTGCCGTAGGCGAGCAGCTTGACGCCGTGCGCCAGGCAGAACGCGGTCATGTCGCCGGCCGCGCGACGATCGAGCAGCGAGAAGCAGACCTGATTGGTCGCGATCGCGATGCCGTGCTTGACCAGCACGCGCAGATGATCGGTATCGAAATTGGTGACGCCGAGATGCCCGATCGCGCCGGCGTCGCGCAGCGCCGCCAGCTCGGTCATCGCATCGAGATAGGCGGGATGCTCGAAGCTCCACCAATGGAACTGCAGCAGATCGATGCGCGATACGCCGAGCCGCACGCGCCGTTCATCGACGCCGGCACGCACGATCTCGCGCGTCATATCGCCCGGCTTCGGGCACCATTTGGTGAACACGCGCGCCGATGCCGGCGCGGTGTCGAGAAAGCGCCCCGCGATCAGCTCGGCGCTGCCGTAGTGATCGGCCATGTCGAAAGCATCGAAACCGGCCGCCGCATAGGCGGTCATGTCGGCGGCTGCCCGATCGCGATCGAGGGCTTGCCCGCCGCGTTCTTGATCCGCCACCTGCCAGAGACCGGTGACGACGCGGCTAACCTCCAGGCCTGGGGCGAGGGCGATGCGTGAGGGGCGCGGCGTCATACTGTGAGTCCAGCGCGCGCGGCGGCGCCCCCACCCCAACCCTCCCCCGCAAGAGGGGAGGGAGTCTGTTGTGTTTGGGGTGACGACGCCGCATGCACGATGGACCCCCTCCCCCCTTGCGGGGGAGGGTTGGGGTGGGGGGCGAGCACCACGATTATTTCGGCAGCTTCGCCTTCACCGCATTGACCTCGTCGACGCTCATCTCGCCGACCGTGGTGATCTCGCC
>JANNTF010000848.1:0-4265 GCA_031403455.1 Alphaproteobacteria bacterium
CGACCGGCGCGACGCGGCCCAGCGATCGCGCGACCTCGTTGAGCATGCGCAGCTCCGGCTCGGACTCGACATTGAATTGCAGGATCCCGGCTTCGAGGCCGGCGCGCATCTCTTCCGCTGTCTTGCCGACGCCGGCGAATACGATCTTCGATGCCGGCACGCCGGCGGCGCGCGCGCGCTTGAGCTCGCCGCCCGAGACGATGTCCGCGCCGGCGCCCTCGCGTGCGAAGGTGGCGATCACGGCCTGGTTCGAATTGGCCTTGAGCGCGTAGCAGATCATCGGCGCGAGCCCGGCGAAAGCGTCGACATACGCATGGAAATTCCGGCGCAGCGCCGCGCTCGAATAGACATAGCTCGGCGTGCCGTGGCGGGCGGCGATCTCCGACAGCGCCACGTCTTCGGCGTACAACGCGCCGTTCTTGTAGGTAAAGCTCATGGGATCATCTGGTCGGACGGACGCGCGGCGGCTTGGGATCGACGTCACTCCGGTCCTGGGGGAGAACCGGATAGACACGCGGAAATTTGGGATCGACATCCTCGGGGTAGTCGGGGCGTCCGCGCCGGCCGCACGCGGCAAGCGGCAGGAGCGCGAGGGCGAGCACGATCGCGCGCCGGGCGACGCGCGACGACGCGGCCGGTCCGACGGTCCGGGGCTGCGGTGAACTCACAGATATCGCCGGCGTACGACGCGCGCGGCGCGCCGCACGTTGGCCGGCGCCGTGCCGCCGAAGCTGGTGCGCGAGCGCACCGATTTCTCGATGCCGAGCACGGCGAAGGCCGCGCGCGTGATGCGCTTGTCGATCGCCTGCATGTCGGCAAGCGACAATTCGGGCAGATCGCAGCCCTTCTGCTCGGCCAGGCGCACGGCGCGGCCGGTGATGTGATGCGCTTCGCGAAACGGCAAGCCGGCCGCGCGCACCAGCCAATCCGCCAGATCGGTCGCGGTGGAAAAGCCGCCGGCCGCGGCGGCGCGCATCCGTGCCGGATCGGCCTTGAGATCGGCGATCATGCCCGTCATCGCGGCGAGGCTGAGTTCGCTCGCATCGGCCGCCTCGAAGATCGCCGGCTTGTCGTCCTGCATGTCCTTGCCGTAGGTGAGCGGCAACCCCTTCAGGATCGTGGTCAGCCGCACGAACGCGCCGAGCGCCGCGCCGGTCTTGGCGCGCACGAGTTCGGCCGCATCGGGATTGCGCTTCTGCGGCATGATCGAGCTGCCGGTGGTGAAGGCGTCCGACAGGGCCACGAACCCGAACAGCGGATTGGTCCAGATCACCAGCTCCTCGGCGAGGCGCGAGAGATGCGTGGCGTTGATCGCGCAGGCGGCGAGGAATTCCAGCGCGAAATCACGGCTGGCGACCGCATCGAGCGAATTCGCCATCGGTGCGGCGAAGCCCATCGCCTTCGCCGTCATGTGCCGGTCGATCGGGAACGACGTGCCCGCGAGCGCCGCGGCGCCGAGCGGCGAGCAATTGCCGCGCCGTGCCGCGTCGGCGAAGCGCCCGCGATCGCGGCCGAGCATCTCAACATAGGCGAGCAGATGATGCCCGAAGGTGACGGGCTGCGCGGGCTGCAGATGCGTGTAGCCGGGCATCACGGTGTCGGCATGCCGCTCGGCCTGTTCGATCAGGGCGCGCTGCAGCGCCTGGATCAGGCGATCGGCATGCGCGCAGGCGGCGCGCAGCCACAACGCCACATCGGTCGCGACCTGATCGTTGCGCGAGCGCGCGGTGTGGAGGCGGCCCGCCGGCTTGCCGATCAGCTCGGCCAGGCGCGCCTCGATGTTCATATGGATGTCTTCGTGCGCGGTCTTGAACACGAACTTCCCGGCCGTGATCTCAGCCGCCACGCGGTGCAGCCCGCGCGCGATCTTCACCGCGTCGCCGCGTGCGATGATGCGCTGCTTCGCCAGCATCGCGACATGCGCGAGCGAACCCTGGATGTCTTCGCGCCACAGGCGCTTGTCGACATCGATCGAGGCGTTGATCGCGGTCATCACGGCGGCCGGCCCGGCCGCGTAGCGCCCCCCCCACAGCGCATTCGCAGGGGAAGTTGTCGCGCGGCGGCGAACGCTGCGGGGTTTGCTGGCCATTGAAGTCCCGGACGAGATGTGAATCGAAAGCTGAAACGAGCGCTGTTATAGGCTAGGCCACGCCGCACCCGCATCCATGAATCTCAGACTCCTGCGACTCGTCCTCAGCTTCCTTCTGGTCGTGCTGGCCGGCGTGCTCGTCGCGCTGGTGGTGTTCGACCGCGACGCCGCGCCGATTCCGGTTCCGGTCGCGACGGCGCCCGTGCTTGGGAAATTCCTGCCCGCCCAGATGCGCGGCGACGCGCTCGATCTCGGCTTCCAGGATGCGACCGGCGCCGCGCGCAATCTGGCGGCGTTTCGCGGGCGCGTGGTGCTGATCAACCTCTGGGCGACATGGTGCGCGCCGTGCATCACGGAGATGCCGGCGCTCGACCGGCTGCAGGCACGGCTCGGCGGGCCGGATTTCGACATCGTCGCGATCGCGCTCGATCGCCAGGGCGAGCGGTTGGTGCGGCCGTTCTTCGAGAAGCTCGGCCTGGCGCGGCTGACGCTCTATCTCGATCCCAGCAATGCGGTCGCGCGCACGCTGGACGCGCGCGCCTTGCCGATCTCCGTGCTCGTGGATCGCGACGGCCGGGAGATCGGCCGTGTCATCGGCCCGGCGGAATGGGATGCCCCGGCCTTCGCGGAGATCGTGTGCGTCGCGATCGCACGCTGACGCGCAGTCAGCTCTCGACGACCGCCGTCGCGTCGGGCTCTTGCGGCGCCAGGCGCTGGAGTGTGGCGTTGCCCACGAGATACGCGACCGTCGCGCCCGCCGCCACGGCGATGCCGAGGATCGCGGTGATCTTGACCAGGCTCGCGACGCCAGCGGCCGCCCCGGCGACGAGGAGCACGGTCTCGACCTGGTGGCTCGCGCGTTCGCCGGTGACGCACCAGGCGGCGAAGTGCTGACAATTGTCGAGGAGCAGATTGTAGCCGGGGCGGCCGAGCGCCGTCTGCGCGCGGCGCAAGGTTTCGGCATGATCGTAGCGCCGCGCCATCGGCGCGACGACGCGCGCGGCGCCGTCGGGATCGAACTCCGCGATGCGCTGGCGCACCACGCCCGCATTGCGCAGCTGCCGGATCACGAAACCCTGGTCATCGGCAATCGCATCGTGGTCGAAGCCGATGCGGTCGGTCCAGCGCAACACATCGCCGGCCCGGTAGGTCAATACGCGCATCGCTTGTCATCTCCTCTCGGCGAGGTTCTCAACGTCGCTCGCGATGGCGGCAGGAAGATGGCGCGCATCAGCGCGTCGGGACCGGCTTCTCGCCGTTGTAGTCGTAAAAGCCGCGTTTGGTCTTGCGGCCGAGCCAGCCTGCTTCGACGTATTTCACGAGCAGCGGGCAGGGGCGATACTTCGAATCCGCCAAGCCGTCGTAGAGAACATGCATGACCGCGAGACAGGTATCGAGACCGATGAAATCGGCGAGCTCGAGCGGGCCCATCGGATGGTTGGCGCCCAGACGCAGCGCGGTATCGATCGACTCGACGTTGCCGACGCCCTCATAGAGCGTGTACACGGCCTCGTTGATCATCGGCAGCAGGATCCGATTGACGATGAAGGCCGGAAAATCCTCGGCCACCGCGGCGTTCTTGCCCAGGTGCTGGGTCAGATCGCGGATCGACTTGAATGCGTCCTCGCTGGTGGCGATGCCGCGGATGATCTCGACCAGCTTCATGACCGGAACCGGGTTCATGAAATGCATCCCGATGAATTTCGCCGGGCGGTCCGTCATCGCCGCCAGCCGCGTGATCGAGATCGACGACGTGTTCGAGGCGATCAGCGCATCCGCCTTGAGATGCGGGCACAGCTTCTTGAAGATCTCGCGCTTCAGCGCCTCGTTTTCCGGCGCGGCCTCGATCACGAGATCGCAGTCGCCGAAGAACGCGTAGTCGAGGCCGATCGAGATGCGCGCGAGGGTGGCCGATTTCTGCTCGGCGGTGAGCAGATTCTTTGCGACCTGGCGATCGAGATTGCCGGTGATCGTCTTGATCCCCCGCTCGATCGCGTCCTGGTTCACGTCGAGGAGCTTCACGTTGTAGCCGGCGGCTGCGCAGACATGCGCGATGCCGTTGCCCATCTGCCCGGCACCGACAACGCCGATCATCTTGATCATCAGGTATTCCCCTTGCTGCTGAGACTGCAGGTCATTTGCGCGGCGGCAGCGCCGCCGTGAGTTCGGGCACGAG
>JANNTF010000849.1:0-1236 GCA_031403455.1 Alphaproteobacteria bacterium
TGCTTCGCGCTGCCGCTAGCGATCGTCTTCCTGCTCAGCCTGCAGGAGAGCAACGAGCTCTTCGCGCCGATCGCATGGACGCCGTCGAGCGCGCAATTCACCACGCTGCTCGGCGACAGCTTCTACCTGCGCATCCTGCTCGACACACTGCTGCTCGGAGGTGGCGTCACCATCGCCTGCGCCTTGCTGGGCTATCCCATCGCGCTGTGGCTCACGCGCCTGGGGCCGCGCTGGCGCGCCATCGGCGTCGGGCTCGTGCTGGTGCCGCTGCTGACCAATGTCGCGGTGCGCAGTCTCGGGATCATGCTGCTGCTCGGCCCCGGCGGCGTGGTCGGCGCGATCACGAGCCAGCTCGGGCTGCAACCCCCACGCCTGCTCTTCACCTGGTTCGCCGTGGGGCTGGCGCTGGCGCAGGTCTTCCTGCCGTACATGGTGATGTCGCTCTACGACACGCTGCAGGCGATCGACACGCGTCTCGACGAGGCCGCGGCGGGGCTCGGCGCGGCGCCGGTGCGGCGCTTCTTCGCGGTGACGCTGCCGCTCTCCCTGGGTGGACTTCGCGCCGGCGTCGCGATGGTGTTCCTGATGTCCTCGACAGCCTATGTCAGCGCGACCCTGCTCGGCGGCAAGAAACTCTGGGTCGCCGGCATGGTCGTGTTCGACGAGGCGCTGCAGCTGCTCGATTATCCCAAGGCCGCCGCCTTCGCCGTCATCATGCTGACGCTCTCGCTCGGGATCACGGCGCTGATCAACGCCGTGACGCTGCGGCTGACGCCGTGGACGATCGCGCGGCCACGCCGCGCGCCGGGCCGCAGAATTCCGGCCGCGCTGCAACGCCGCCTCGCCCGACCCGTCGAGGTGATCGGCGCCCTGCTCGCCCGGCTGCTGCTGTGCCTGGGGCTCGGCTTGCTGCTCTTCCCGATGGTCCTGGTGATCGTCAGTTCGGTGAACGATAGCCCGCAAGCGACGGTCGCGCAGTTCCTCGGCTTCACGTGGAAATGGTACGGACTCGTGCTCGACAACAAGCGCTACATCGACGCCTTCATCCTGTCGCTGCAACTCGCGCTCGCCGCGACGGCGATCGCACTCGGCTTAAGTCATCCCGCAGCCTTCGCGCTGGTGCGCCGCAGGCTGCGCGCGCGCGAATTCTGGATCGCCGGGTTCATGCTGCCGCTGGCGCTGCCGGGCATCGCGCTCGCCATCGGCATGCTCAAGCTGCTGCAATGGTTCGTGGCG
>JANNTF010000850.1:0-1795 GCA_031403455.1 Alphaproteobacteria bacterium
CGCGCTGACCCTGCACGCCGATCGCGGCACCAGCATGCGATCCAAGCCCGTGGCGGCCCTGCTGGTGGATCTCGATATCGTCAAGAGCCACAGCCGCCCTTACGTCTCGGACGACAACCCATTCTCCGAATCGCAGTTCAAAACCTTAAAGTACCGCCCCGACTTCCCGGCACGCTTCGGCTGCATCGAGGATGCGCGCGCGCATTGCCAAGCATTCTTCACTTGGTACAACACCACCCACCGTCACTCCGGCATCGCCTACATGACGCCGCACAGCGTCCACTACGGTCACGCCGATGCACTGTTCATCACGCGCCAATCCGCTCTCGATGCTGCTTTCCGCAGCCACCCCAACCGCTTCAAAGGCAGAAATCCTCGACCACAGAAGTTGCCCGAAGCAGTCTGGATAAACCCGCCACTCCAAGTTCAAATCACGCCGCAACAGCCGCTGATTTGCTCAGTAAACTCATGATGACGAATGGCGCAAAGCCATTGACACGTTCCGGAGTCGCGCCGGCCGATGGAGTCTGCGCCACTCCGCTCAATGCATGTCGATCCAGCCGACACCGAGGAGATCGTTCCAGGAGGATGTGCGATGGCATAGGAAACACTGTTCGACGCGCGCTTTGCCGCTGCGCATCATCAATTCCATCTGGACGTGCCCCATGTAATGCATCGGTGGCGGAACGTGGCACTGTCCGCAATCGGTCGAGCGTGGGGAGGGGTGACGAAACTCCGCCAGCGTCCATTCGGTCAGCTGATGGCAGGTCGCACAAGCCGTTCCGAACACGCCACGATGGCGGTCCTGCGTCGCATGGCATGACAGGCAGTTCAGGCTTTCGAGCGCGTAAGCCTCGCTGCCATCGAGCACGCTGCCTTGGAGCGGCCAGCTGAGACCGATGCGCGATATCCAAGCCGACATGCGAGGTTCAGCGAGCCCCAGCAATCCGGCATGACGCATGTTGATCGGACGCTGCGCCCGCCCGCGATGTTCCTGATGGCACGTCGCACATTCGCCGATGACGGCGTGAAAAACCGTCGTTGGATTGGCCAGCACCGTCGAATTGGTGGCGTGACACAAGACGCAAGCCTGAGGTTCCGGCCCGCGGAGAGGCCTGTGGCACGACTCGCAACGATTCTCGAGAAATGCGTGACTCTCCGACAGCGATCCCGGCAGCACGATGTGCCGCCAAGCCGGGGCAGCTTCGGCCCCCTGGCGTTCCAACGGCACCATCAGCCAAGCGCCGGCCACGACGCTCACGAGGATCACGCTCAAATACAGCAACCAACGGCGCTTCATGGCCACCACCGGACGCCCAGGCGCAATGCCGACCAGACATGAATGACCACCAGTGCGATCGCTGCGACGCTGGCGATGATGTGGACGACGATCCACAAACGAAATCCTCGGCTGGCGATCACCAGGATATCGCGCGATGCTTCGAGATCGGCGATCACCTCGGCGATGTCCCCCGTTGTGTCGCCGGCAACTTGCCGGCCTCGAGCAACCTTCGAACGCAGGACGGCCAGCTCGGCCTCCTCACGCGTGACTTCGCTTGCAAAGCGACGGAGATAGAAGCGACCGATTGCGCCGCTGATGACGCTGATGCCGATCAAGAGGATGAGGCCACTGCCAAGCGGCGAACGCAGCGCCAACCCTGAATGCACGAGCGTGAGGGCCGCGGCGATCGTCCCTGTCCAGACGTGCAGGCGCAATCCGGTTGCCGGAGAAATTAGACGTCCGACCCGTGTCCGCATCAGCACCGGTTTCAGCACCGCATACAGTACCGATAGC
>JANNTF010000851.1:0-11141 GCA_031403455.1 Alphaproteobacteria bacterium
CGGGCATCGGCTACAAGACCGCCGATGTGCGCGCCGTGCCGCTCGCCACCAAGCCCGGCGAGAAATGCTACGAAGCCTCGGCTGAAAATACCTATTCGGGCGACTTCCCGATCTCGCGCTTCCTCTACGTCTACATGAACAAGAATCCGAACCAGCCGCTCGATCCGGTGCGTGGCGAGTTCGTGCGCTTCATGCTCTCGAAGCAGGGTCAGGAAGCGACGCTGAAGGACGGCTACTTCCCGATGACGGCCGAGATCGCCGGCGAGGATCTCAAGCTGCTCGGCCTCGCGCCGGGCTCCTGAGCCGCCGCGGCGACGACGACGGCTGACCTAAGGATCGGCAGGGGATGATGGCGACGACGCAACCCAAAGCGAAGCGGTTCGAGCGCAAGCGCGAGACGCGCAAATCCGTTCTCATCATCGACAGAATTGCCGATTGGGTGATCCGCATCGGCGGGCTGATGGTCATCGTCGCCGTCTTCGGCATCATGGCCTTCCTGGTCGCCGTCGTCGTCCCGCTCTTCACCGGCGGGCGCGTCGTCAGCAGCACCGATCGGCAACTCGAGATCGGCGATGCGCCGATCCTTGGCGCGAGCGTGGACGATTACCACACGCTCGCCGCCAAGATCGGCGCCGACGGCAAGCTCGAGATCTTCCACATCGCGACCGGTCGACGGTTGCAGGGGCCGGTGCTCGATTTCGGCGGGCGCCGCGTCACCGCATTCGAGCGCAGTTTCGACTGGCGCGACGTCGCTTTCGGCCTCGACAATGGCAGCGTGCGCTTCGGCACCGTGGCGATCGGCGTGCAGGTGATCACAGCGGCGCAGCTGCCCGCCGGGCTGCAGCGGCTCGATGCGCGCGACCAGACCGACGGCGCCGCGGTCTACTCGGCGGTGCCCGGCAATCAGTTCCGCAAGATTTCCGTGACCGCGACGCTCGAGGCGCCGCAAGCGGTCGCACCCGACGGCGTCGCGATCACGGCGATCGACTATCATCTCGGTGGCACGACCGAGCGGCCGACCAAGACTTTCGTCTCGCTCGACGCCAATGGCGTCATCCGCTTGAGCCGCGCAGAGTCGCGCGTCAACATCATGACGCGCCAGGTCCGCACCACGCTGGCGACCAGCGAGATGCCGAAGCTGCCCGCAGGCGCCGTCGCCAAGAAGGCGATCACCACGGACAAGGGCGATCAGGTCTACGTCGCCGACGAGGGCGGCACGGTGCATCGGTTCGACACGCGCGACTTCGACAAGCCCGCGCTGGCGGAGAGCGTGGATCTGCTCCCCGGGGCGGCCAAGCTGTCCGTCCTCGGCTTCCTGCTCGGCGAGCAATCCCTGCTGATCGGCGGCAGCGACGGCACGGTCGACATCTATTTCCGCCTCGAGCGGCCCAATGCCGGCACGGCAGACGGCTTCAAGCTCGTGCGCGCCCATCGCCTGGAGCCGCATCGCGGCGCGGTGGTCGCCTTTTCCGCCAGCCAGCGCGGCAAGCTGTTCGTGACGGCAGACTCGGGCGGCGAGATCTGGGTCCGCCATTCCACGAGCGAGCAGACCGTGCTCAAGCTTAAAAAGACTGCGGGTGCGGACAGCTATCGCGCCGTGCTGCTGGCCCCGCGCGAGGATGGCGTGCTCGCCATCGACAGCCGCGGCAAAGCGAGTTTCTGGGAGATCGATGTCCCCCATCCCGAGACAACGCTCAGCACCATCTTCGGCAAGACTTGGTACGAGGGCTACGATTCGCCCACCTACACGTGGCAATCCTCGGCAGGAACCGACAGTTTCGAACCCAAGCTGTCGCTGGTGCCGCTGATCTTCGGCACCATCAAGGCGACGTTCTACGCGCTGCTCTTTGCGGTGCCGATCGCCTTGCTAGCGGCGATCTACACGGCCGAGTTCGTCCATCCCACCGTGCGCGCAACGGTCAAGCCGGTCATGGAGATGATGGCTTCGCTGCCGTCCGTCGTGCTCGGCTTCATCGCCGCGCTCATCCTGGCGCCGATCGTGGAGACCTGGATCTCCTCCGTCTTGATGGTCTTCGTGGCGCTGCCGCTGACGCTGCTCGTGGCCGCGCATCTGTGGCAGCTGCTGCCGATCGACACCGCCGTGCGTTTGCAAGGCGTACCGCGCTTCGCGACCATGTTCCTGGTGCTCGTGCTGACGATCTGGCTCTGCGTGGTGCTCGGACCCACCTTCGAGACTCTGTTCTTCGCGGGTGATCTCAAGGCCTGGGCCAACGGCGCGATCGGCTCGGGCTTCGGCTTCCTGTGGCTGGTCTCGATGCCGCTCAGCTATCTCGCGGTCTTCGCGCTCACCCGCCGCTTCTGTGGTGACTGGATCCTAGATCAGGGGCGCGCGCTGCGCGGGCCTCGGGCCGGGGCATTCGACACCGCGCGCTGGATCATTTGCCTGGCGGCCGCCGCGCTGTTGAGCGCGCTGCTCGCCGGGCTGCTGACGGCGATCGGCTATGACCCGCGCGGCGGCGTGGTCGGCACCTATGTCCAGCGCAACACGCTGGTCGTTGGCTTCGCGATGGGCTTCGCCGTCATCCCGATCATCTACACCATCGCCGAAGACGCGCTCACCGCGGTGCCCGAACATCTGCGCGCCGCCTCGCTCGCCTGCGGCGCGACGCCGTGGCAGACCGCGACGCGCGTGATCCTGCCGACCGCGATCAGCGGCGTCTTCGCGGCGATCATGATCGGCATGGGCCGCGCGGTGGGCGAGACCATGATCGTGGTGATGGCCGCCGGCAACACGCCGATCCTCGAGTGGAACGTGTTCAACGGATTGCGTGCGCTATCCGCCAACATCGCCGTGGAGCTGCCCGAGGCGGTGCGCGACAGCACGCTCTATCGCATGCTGTTCCTTGCGGCGCTGACGCTGTTCGTGATGACCTTCGTGGTCAATACGCTCGCCGAGATCATCCGCCAGCGCTTCCGCAAGCGCGCCGTGCAGCTCTAGCCGATCCGGGGAAGCGCATCATGCCCGCCACGATCGAGGAAGTCGCCGTGCAGACCCAACGTGCCGTCGCGAAACCGATGCCGCGTGTCACCGATCTGAGCGCGCGCGGAGAGCCGATGACCTGGCTGCTCGGCGGCGCCCTGGCGCTGGGCTGCACGATGATCGTCGGCTTCCTGTTGCTGGTGTTCTGGAACGGTATCGTCACCTTCTGGCCCAAGCAGATGGAGGTGGTGACGCTGACGGATGGCCAGGTGGTCGCAGGCGAACCGTTCCGCACCGAGGATTATCGCCTCGGCGCGGAGCAGCTGAAAGATCTGCCCGCCGACATCCGCGCGCGCATCGCGGCAGCTTCGGGCTTCGCGGACCGCACGCTCTACCGAACGGGAAACTACGACATCTACAACGAGGATTTCCGCTGGGTCTCGGATTTCCAGGTCGCCAAGATCGAGACGCCGCGCGACATCTTCTTCATCGAGCGTCTGGAATGGGGCGCCTTCGTCGGGCGCATCGCGTCGGTGGATCTCGCCGGTACGGCGTTGAGCGGCGCGACCCTCGATCGCGGTCGGCTCGCCGCCGCCCATGATCAGGCGCGCGCGCGCTGGAAGCGCATCCGGCAGATCGAGCATGGCGAGATCGGCGCCGCCAACTACGCGGTGGAGCAGGATCGGTTGCGCGTCCGCAAGGCCGTCCTGTCCCATGGCGAGACCTCGCGCGAAGCGGCCGCGATCCGCGCCGAAGTCGAGCAGCGCGCCGCCGGATTCAAGCGCGACTATGAAGCTCTCGCGGCCGAGGCGCAGCGACTGAAGACGGAAGATGACCGCTTCAAGGTCACGCTCCAGGAGATCGGCGGCCGCGAGAAGACACTCAGACTGTCGGAGCTGGTGCGCTTCTATCCGGCCAACGAACTCGGCCTCATGGATAAGCTCGCGGTCTATTTCTCGCGCTGGGGCGAGTTTCTCACCGAGGCGCCGCGCGAGGCGAATACCGAAGGCGGCGTGTTGCCGGCGATTTTCGGCACCGCGGCGATGACCTTGCTGATGGTGATCGTGGTGGCGCCGTTCGGCATCATCACCGCGCTTTACTTGCGTGAATACGCCAAGCAGGGACGGCTGGTCTCGATCGTTCGCATCTCCGTCAACAATCTCGCGGGCGTGCCGTCGATCGTCTACGGCGTCTTCGGACTGGGCTTCTTCGCCTATATCCTCGGCGGCTCGATCGATCAGATCTTCTTTCCCGAGCGCCTGCCGAGTCCGACTTTCGGCACCGGCGGCCTGCTCTGGGCTTCGCTTACCCTCGCCTTGCTGACGGTTCCGGTCGTCATCGTGGCCACCGAGGAGGCGCTCGCCGCCGTGCCGCGCTCGATGCGCGAGGGCTCGCTCGCCTGCGGCGCGTCGAAGTGGCAGACCATCCGCTACATCGTGCTGCCGCGTGCGATGCCGGGAATCATGACCGGCCTCATCCTCGCGATGGCGCGCGGCGCGGGCGAGGTGGCGCCGCTGATGCTCGTCGGCGTGGTGAAGCTGGCGCCCGAGCTGCCGATCGACGGGTTCTTTCCCTATGTCCATCTCGAGCGCAGCTTCATGCATCTCGGCTTCCACATCTTCGATGTCGGATTCCAGTCCCGCAACTCCGAAGCGGGCAAGCCGATGGTGTTCGTCACGACGCTGCTGCTGATCGCGCTGATCGCCGGCATGAACGCCACCGCTATCGTCGTGCGCAATCGACTCAAGCGCAAATTCGCCGGCAGCCAGTTCTAGGAGCACCTGACATGGCCACAGCCCTGAAACGCAATCCAACCGAGGCGACGCAGGACGCGACCGTCTATCACGTCAAGCCGGGCGAAGACGGCATCAATTTCTCGGTCGCTGACTTCGATCTCTGGTACGGCGCCAAGCAGGCGCTGTTCGGAGTCGCGATGGACGTCCAGAAGGGGCTCGTCACGTCGCTGATTGGACCTTCGGGCTGCGGCAAGTCGACCCTGCTGCGCTGCATGAACCGCATGAACGATCTGATCGACGGTTTGCGCATCAAGGGATCGATGAAGCTCGACGGCGCCGACATCTACGCAGCCGGAGTCGACGTCATCGCGCTGCGCAAACGTATGGGCATGGTGTTCCAGAAGCCCAATCCCTTCCCGATGTCGATCTACGAGAACATCGTCTATCCGCTGCGCATCGACGGCTTGCGCGACAAGGCGCTGCTCGACGAAGCCTGCGAGACCGCACTCAAGGGCGCCGCGCTGTGGGAAGAGGCGAAGGATCGCCTCGACGAGAGTGCGCTCGGTCTGTCCGGCGGGCACCAGCAGCGGCTCTGCATCGCGCGCGCGATCGCCGCCAACCCCGAGGTTCTGCTGATGGACGAGCCATGCTCCGCTCTCGATCCGATCGCGACGGCGAAGATCGAGGAGCTGATCGACGAGCTCAAGGGGCGCTACACGCTCATTATCGTCACGCATTCCATGCAGCAGGCGGCGCGGGTCTCGGACAACACGGCGTTCATGTATCTCGGCCGGCTGGTCGAGTACGGCGCCACCGACACTGTGTTCACCAACCCGAAGCTCGAACGTACGCAGGACTACATCACCGGCCGCTTCGGCTGACGGGCAAGCGAGGAGACGGTCATGGTAGCGCAGCACTCGGTCAAATCCTTCGATGAGCAGCTCCACAGGCTGCGCGACTCGCTGGTGCGCATGGGCGGGATGGTCGAGGCGCAGATCGCGGCGGCGATCCAGGCGCTGATGCGCCGCGATCCCTATCTCGCCCTGGCGACGGTCGAAGGCGATGCCCGCGTCGACGACATGGAGCGCATGATCGACGACCTCGCGGTGCAGATGCTCGCCCTGCGCCAGCCGGTCGCCACCGATCTACGGATGATCGTGAGTTCGATCCGCATGGCCGCGGATCTCGAGCGCATGGCCGACTACGCCAAGAATGTCGCCAAGCGGTCGATCGCGCTGGCGCAGATGAATCCGGTCCAACCCGCGATGGCGATTCCACGCATGGGCCGCACGGTGCAGGAGATGGTGAAGGACGTGCTCGACGCCTTCGTTCATCGCAATGTCGAGAAGGCCGTGGCGGTATGGAATCGCGACGAAGAGATCGACGCCATGCACTCGTCGCTATTTCGCGAGTTGGTCACCTACATGATGGAAGACCCGCGCAACATCACGCCGTCCACGCATCTGCTGTTCATCGCCAAGAATCTGGAGCGGATCGGCGACCACGCCACCAACATCGCCGAGATGATCCACTACCAGGTCACTGGCAAGACCCTGGTGGAAGCCCGACCGAAGGGCGACGAAGCGAGCCTCGCCGTGCTCGCACCGGACAAGAAGGTACAGAGCCCGTGAAGCCACATATCCTGGTCATCGAAGACGAGGCCTCGCTCGTCGAGTTGCTGCGCTACAACCTCGAGAAGGAGGGCTATCGCGTCTCCGCCGCCAATGACGGCGAGGAGGGGCTGGCGATGCTCAAAGAGCATAAGCCCGATCTTCTCGTGCTGGATTGGATGCTGCCGCATGTCTCCGGGATCGAGATCTGCCGGCAGATCAGGCGCAAATCCGAGCTGCGCGATCTGCCCGTGATCATGCTGACCGCGCGCGGCGAGGAGGCCGATCGCGTACGCGGTCTCGAGGTCGGCGCGGATGATTACGTGACCAAGCCGTTCAGCCCAGCGGAGTTGATCGCGCGGATCCGCGCGGTGATGCGCCGGGCGCGGCCGAGCGCCGCCGACGAGATGCTCACCTATTCCGGAATCGTGATGGACCTCGCCTCGCACCGCGTGCTGCGCAACGGGCGGCACATCCATCTCGGGCCGACCGAGTTCCGGCTGATGCGGTTCTTCCTGGAGCGGCCGGGCCGGGTCTTCTCGCGCGAGCAGCTGCTCGACGGCGTCTGGGGTCGCGATCTCTACGTCGAGCCGCGCACGGTCGACGTCCATATCCGACGCCTGCGCAAGGCCATCAACGGCGACAGCGACCGCGACCTGATCCGCACCGTGCGCTCGGCCGGCTACGCTCTCGACGACCAGCCCAACGGAAACGCGTGAAGCCCGACACGAAAATGCAATAGGATCGTCATCGAACGGCGGGACACGCGCGCCGACCTTCCCGGAGGGTCCGATGACGATCGACACCGACGATGCGCCCG
Organism: Alphaproteobacteria bacterium; assembly: GCA_031403455.1. Taxonomy (GTDB): domain Bacteria; phylum Pseudomonadota; class Alphaproteobacteria; order CACIAM-22H2; family CACIAM-22H2; genus CAIOSQ01. The sequence goes on from JANNTF010000851.1 coordinate 7,108, forward strand.
ATCCTGTGAATGCCGGCATCGACTCGATTGCGCAGCCGGACATCCAGACGATCATCTCGCGCCGGCTGCTGCTGACCGGCGCCGCGGCAGGCGCGGTCGCGGCGAGTATCGCACCGGACTCGGCGCAGGCGGCCGGCGAGTCGACGCTCCGTTTCAAGGATGTGGCGCACGGCAACGACGAGACCCATCATGTTGCGGATGGCTACCGCGCCGATGTGCTGATCCGCTGGGGCGATCCGATGACGAAGGACGCGCCCGACTTGGTCCCCGGCAAGGTCGATCCGGCCGCCCAGGAGAAGCAGTTCGGCTACAACAACGACTTCATCGCCTTCATGCCGCTGCCCTATGCCTCGCGCAGTTCGACGCGCGGCCTGCTCTGCGTGAACAACGAGTACACGAATGGCGAGCTGATGTTCCCGGGCTTCACGACCGAGCGCGGCAGCGGAATCAAAGGGCTGACCAAGGAACAGGTCGAGCATGAGATGAGCGCCTTCGGCCTGTCAGTCGTCGAGGTGCGCAAGACGAACGGCGCGTGGCGCTATGTGAAGGACAGCACCTATAACCGCCGCTTCACGATGCGCACGACGCCGTTTCGCATCGCCGGCCCCGCCGCCGGTCATGCGCGGATGAAGACCAGCGCCGATCCCGCCGGCCTGCGCGCGATCGGCACGATCAATAATTGCGCCGGCGGATGGACGCCCTGGGGCACCGTCCTGTCGGGCGAGGAGGGCTTCAACAGCCATTTCCTCGGCGACCGCAACAAGACCAACGAGGTGCGCAACTACGCGCGCTACGGCGTGCCGGGTTCGCGCTCCTGGGGCGTGCATGTCGATCGCTTCGACATCGGCAAGGAGCCGAACGAGCCGAACCGCTTCGGCTGGGTGGTCGAGTACGATCCCTACGATCCCAAATCGACGCCGGTGAAGCGGACCTCGATCGGCCGCATCAAGCACGAGGGCGCGATGACGACGATCTCGGCCGACGGCCGGATCGCGCTCTATACCGGCGACGACGAGCGCTTCGAGTACGTCTACAAATTCGTGACCAAGGGCAAGTTCGATCCGAAGCGCCGCGAGTCGAACATGAATCTTCTCGACGAAGGCAAGCTCTACGTCGCCAAGTTCAACGAGGACGGCGCGGTGACCTGGCTGCCCCTCGTGCATGGTCAGGGACCGCTCAATGCCGGCAACGGCTTCGACAGCCAGGCCGACGTCGCGATCGAGGCGCGTCGTGCCGCCGATCTCGTCGGCGCGACGCCGATGGATCGGCCCGAGGGCATCGCCATCAATCCACGCAGCGGCAAGGTCTATGTCGTGTTGACCTACAACGAGCGGCGCAAGGCGAGGGACGACGCCAATGCGCGCGAGCGCGCCAACGCGGCGAATCCGCGCGCCGAAAACAAATGGGGCCAGATCATCGAGATCTCGCCGCCGGCCGCGGCCAACGGCAAGGCGGATCACGCGGCGATGACCAGCCGCTGGGGTTTCTTCATCGTCGCCGGCAATCCGAAGGACGCCAAGACGGCGGCGCAATTCCATCCCGGGACATCCGAGAATGGCTGGTTCCAGGCGCCCGACAACATCGTGTTCGATCCCAAGGGCCGGGCCTGGATCGCGACCGACGGCATGGATAATTTCGGCAACGACATGGCCGACGGCATCTACGCCGCCGATACGACGGGACCGGGGCGCGCGCTGTCGAAGCATCTCTTCCGAACGCCCGATGGCGCCGAGATGGCCGGGCCGGCCTTCACGCCGGACGGCAAGACGCTGTTCCTCTCCGTGCAGCATCCCGGCGAGGGCAGCAAATCGCATTTCGACAATCCGTCGACGCGCTGGCCGGACTTCAAGCCCGGCATGCCGCCGCGACCCTCGGTCGTCGTGGTCACCAAGAAGGATGGCGGCGAAATCGGCAGCTGAACACCGAGGGGAGACAGGACATGAGCGACGACAGGCATGACCCCGAAGACGACGGCATCGGCCGTCCGCGCGCTCGTGAATTCGAAGAAATCGCCGCGACGCGTTTCGGGCGACGATTCCTGCTCGGTGCCGGTGTCGCCTATGCAAGCAGTGCGACGCTGACGTCCGCCGAGGCGGCGCCGAGCAAGGCTGGTTCCACGCTCACCTTTCGCGAGCTGCCGCAGGTCTTGGATGAGAAACATCACGTTGCGAGCGGCTACCGCGCCGATGTACTCGTGCGTTGGGGCGATGCTGTGGAAAAGGCGGCGCCTGCGTTCGATCCCGCGCGGCTCGATGGCGCCGCGCAAGCGAAGCAGTTCGGTTACAACTGCGACTTCGTCGCGTTCATGCCGCTACCGCGCGGATCGCGCAGCTCGACGCACGGGCTGCTCTGCGTCAATCACGAGTACACGAACACCGAGTTGATGTTCACCGGTTTCAAGGAACCGAATAACGGCACGAGTGGATTGACGCGCGCGCAGGCGGATATCGATCAGGCGGCACATGGCTTGAGCATCGTCGAGCTGCGCAAGAGCGGTGGGCGCTGGCGCGTCGTCGCGGACAGTGCCTTCAACCGGCGCATCACCGCGGGAGGCTCCAATTTTCGCGTGGCAGGCCCGGCCGCCGGTCATGCCAGGCTCAAGACCGCAGCGGATCCGAACGGCACCACCGTCATCGGTACGCTCAACAACTGCGCCGGCGGCGTGACGCCCTGGGGCACCGTGTTGTCGGGCGAGGAGAACTTCAACGGCTACTTCATCGGCGACGCCGGCAAGACGCCGGAAGCCGCGAACCACAAGCGCTACGGCGTGTCGCCCTGGCAGAATGCATCCTGGGGCCGGCACTTCACGCGCTTCGATGTCGAGAAGGAGCCCAACGAGCCCAACCGCTTCGGTTGGATCGTCGAATACGATCCCTATGATCCGAAATCGACGCCGGTCAAACGCACCGCCTTGGGCCGCTTCAAGCACGAGGGCGCGACGTGTGTCGTCAGCGCCGATGGCCGCGTCGCGGTCTATTCCGGCGACGACGAGCGCTTCGAATACGTCTATCGCTTCGTCACCAAGGGCAAGTTCGATCCGGTCAACCGCGCCAGGAATCGCGATCTCCTCGACGAGGGCACGCTGTCGGTCGCGCGTTTCGACGATGACGGCACGGTCTCCTGGCTGAAGCTGGTGTTCGGCGAAGGGCCGCTCACGCCGGCGAACGGCTTCACCAGCCAGGCCGATGTGCTGATCGAGGCGCGCCGTGCCGCCGATCTCCTCGGCGCCACGCCGATGGATCGTCCCGAAGACGTCGAGCCCAATCCCTCGGGCAGTCGCGTCTACGTCGTGATGACCTACAACGACCGTCGCAAGGCAGCGACCGATCCCGACACGCGCCAGCGTGCGCATGGCGCCAATCCACGTGCCGGCAATCGCACCGGGCACATCGTCGAGATGATCCCGCCGGTGTCGCGCGCCAGTCGGCCGATGCACGATGCCGATCGCTATCGCTGGGAGATCTTCCTGCAGGCCGGAAATCCGGCCGAGGCGAATAGCGGCGCGCAGTATGGGCCAGGAATCACCGCCGATGGCTGGCTTGCGGCGCCCGACAACATCGCCTTCGATCCGCGCGGCCGGATCTGGATCGCGACCGACGGCATGCCGACCCAAGGCAAGCCCAGCTATGCCGACGGCATCTGGGCGGCCGACACGACGGGACCCGGCCGGGCGGTGACGAAGCGCTTCTTCGCCACGCCGCGCGGCGCCGAGCTGTGCGGTCCAGCCTTCACGCCCGATGGCCGCACATTGTTCGTCGCCGTGCAGCATCCCGGCGAGGAGCGCGGCTCCACCTACGACACCCCATCCACGCGCTGGCCGGATTTCGTACCCGGTGTGCCGCCACGCCCGGCCGTCGTCGCGATCACCAAGACCGGCGGCGGCGAGATTGGCAGCTGAGGGCGAAACAACTCCGTAACGCCGACGTCACGTCGGTGTTGCAGCCTGACTCTAGCAATGCGGGGCGCGCCCGGTGGTGCGCCCCGTTTTTCTTTGCTGGAGAGCCCCATGAGGTTGGACCACGACGACCACAAGA
>JANNTF010000852.1:0-3229 GCA_031403455.1 Alphaproteobacteria bacterium
CCTGCGCGATCGAAGCGGCGATCGGCTATGAGCTGCCGGCCTGACCTCAATAACCCTGCGCGAGATCGACGAGGTTCTTGAGCTTTCGCCCACCGAGATAGCGGCGGAGATTCTCGGCGAAAATGTCGAGACCGCGCGCGACATAGACCGACCCGTCATCGACGCCCGCATGTGGGCTTGCGATGAGGTTGGGCACGTCCCACAGCGGCGAGTCCTTGGGCAGCGGTTCGGGATCGAAGACGTCGAGCACGGCGCCGGCCAGCGTGCCGGCGCGCAAGCGCTCGGCCATCGCGGCGTAGTCCATCACGCGCGCGCGGCCGAGATTGACGATGCCGCAATGCGACGGCAGCAGGCCGATCGCCGCGCGGTCGATCAAATTCTCGGTCGCCCGCGTGATCGGCAAGGTCACCACCAGGAAGTCGGCGCTCGGCAGAAACTTCGCCATGTCCTTGACCTTGACCACGCGATCGAAGCCGACAACGGGCTTGCCCGTGGTGTTGATGCCGATGGTCTTCATGCGGTGGCGCTTGGCCTGGCGCGCCACCGCCTGACCGAGGGCGCCGGCGCCGGCGATCACCGCGGTCTTGCCTTCGATGGGCGTCGTATAGACCGGAGTCCATTCGTGCCGGCGCTGGCTGCCGATGAAGCGCTGCACCGCGTGATTGAGGAGCAGCATGCAGGTCAGCCCGAACTCGCCACCCTTGGGACCATGCAGGCCCGAGGCGTTGGTCAGCATCAGGCTGCGGTCGAGCTTGGGCGCCTGCTTCTCGACGCCGGCGTTGAGCGACTGGATCCATCGGAGCTTGGGCGCCTGCGTCCGCAGCGTCAGCGGATCGAACGCGACGCCCAGCACGATCTCCGCCTCCGCGAGCTGTTTGGGATCGGCGCCGTAGGCGAAGCGCACCTTGTCGAACACGCCGGGATGGCGGCGCGCGGCGGCCTTGATGCGCTCGGGCGTGAGCGCTTGAGTCGGATCGCCATCGGGCTCGTCGGCGACATAGACGAGCGGACGCGAAGCAGCCTTGGCCATTGCAGTATTCCCTCCCGGTGATCGACTGGGCGACAGCCTAGCGGAACATGTCGGATTTGCATCTGCTTCGCGCGCCCGACGAGGATATCCTCGGCCAGCAGCATGGGAGGATGCGAATGTCCAAACTGAGACTCGGGCTGGCCCAGACACGCCAGACATCGTCACTCGACGAGAATGCGGCGACGATCGCACGTTTCATCACGCAGGCCGGCGCCGCCGGCGTGCAGATCCTGTGTTTTCCGGAAGCGCAGACCGCGGGCTACCGGGTGGATATCGCGCCGGCCGATGCGCCGGTGCAGCCGGAGCGCCTGGACGCGCTGCACGCGGATGTCGCACGCCGTTGTGGCGCGCTCGGCATGGCCTGCATTCTCGGCACGGAGACGCCGCTGCCGGCGAACCCGCGTGGCGGCAAACCCTACAACTCGGCGTTGGTGATCTCGCCGTGGGGCGAAATCCTGGGCGTGCATCACAAGACCAGGCTCACGCCGCTCGACGCGCTCGCCTATACGGCCGGCGACGGCTTCGCGATCCACGAGCTGTTCGGAATCAAGATTGGGATCGTGATCTGCTACGAGGGCTTCCGCTTCGCGCATAGTACGCGCGAGTGCGTGCGCCAGGGCGCGCAGCTCGTCTTCCATCCGCAGAACAACACCACGCGGCCCAATGACTGGAAGATCCCCGTCCATCACGCGATGGCGGTGACGCGCGCCGCCGAGAACACGATCTGGTTCGCCTCGTGCAATGTCTGCCATCCCGATCATCAGAATTGCCGCTCGATGATCATCGCGCCCGACGGCCAGATCCACGCGCAATCGGAGCTCAAACGCGAGCAGCTCGTGGTCGCCGAGATCGACACCGATCTGGCGACGCGCGGCATGTACAAATTCGATGTCGGCGAACCCGCGACAGACGATTGCGCCGATGTGCTGTTCGCGACGACGGTGAAGAAGTCGGAATACCAGCGCGCCTGAGCCGCTATTTCTCGGCGATGGCTTTCAGATTGGCGAGGCCGGTCTCGAAATCCGTGCCGACCATCCGGTCCATGTTGAAGAAGATCTGCATGATCTTCGCGATGAACTGGTTGGGGCCGTGCATGGCCCAGGTGACTCTCGTCGCATCGCCCTCGGGTTCGAAGCTGAACTCGGCGGTGTTGTGAGCCGCGAACGGCTTGGTGAAATCGAGCTTGATCGTGATCTTGGAATGCGGCGTCGAGTCCAGGATCTCCATGCGCCCCGCGCCGGCCTTGCCCTTGCCCTCCCATTCATAGACAGCGCCCTTGCCCTTCGCCGCGCCGCTGAGCTTGCGCTTCATCTCGGGATCGAGCTTCTCGTACGGCGACCATGATTTCCAATTGTTGAAGTCCTCCAGCAGCGCGAAGAGCTTCTCCGGCGGCGCCTTGATGCTCGTCGCGCGCTGGACACGAAACACATCCGGCTTCATCGCGGCGAGGATGAGCACCCCGACAAGCAGAACGACGACGGCGATTACGATCATCTTGAGCATTGGTCCCTCCGAGAGGTTTCGTGTTCCGCCTCGCTGTCCTTGATCAGGCGGTCGAGATGCAGGCGGATATGGGCGGCCTCGGCGGTCGTGTTGGCGAGGGCGATGGCCTGGTTGAAGGCGATGCGCGCTTGCGCGGCGCGGCCGAGTTGCAGCAGCAGCGCGCCTTTGACCCCGAAGAAATTGAAATAGCCGGACAGGCGCGGGGCGAGCGGCTCAATCATCTCGAGCGCGGCTGCGGGACCGCGGAGCTTCGCCACCGCGACGGCGCGGTTGAGCGTGACGATGGGTGACGGCTGCAGAGTTTCGAGCGCGGCGTAGAGCAGATCGATCTGGGTCCAATCGGTATCCTCGGGCCGCGCGGCGCCGGCATGCAGCGCCGCGATCGCCGCCTGCACCTGGTAAGGGCCGCGGCGGCGATGGCGCATCGCCTTGTCGATCAGCGCCAGACCCTCGGCGATCATCTTGCGATTCCATAGGCCGCGATCCTGATCGTCCAGCAGCACGATCGCGCCGGCCGCATCGAAGCGCGCGGGCGCGCGGGCGTGCTGCAGGAGCATCAGCGCCGTCAGCCCCATCAGCTCGGGCTCGCTTGTGAACAGCCGCAGCAGCAGACGCGCGAGACGGATCGCCTCGTCGCAGAGCGGCGCGCGCGTGGCATGCTCCGAGCCGCTCGCCGAATAACCCTCGTTGAAGATC
>JANNTF010000853.1:0-5802 GCA_031403455.1 Alphaproteobacteria bacterium
CGAGCCGTCGGCGAAATTCAGCTTGTTGGCGAAGGTGCCCTGCGACCAGCCGAGAAGCGCGGCCAGCATCTGGCCGGTCTGGTTGGAGTCATCGTCGATCGCCTGCTTGCCGACGATGACCAGCCCCGGGCTCTCCTTGGCCACGATCGCCCGGAACAGCTTGGCGACCGCCAACGGCTGCAGTTCGGCATCGGTCTGCACGAGAATGCCGCGATCAGCGCCCATCGCGAGCGCGGTCCGGATCGTCTCCTGCGATGCCAGCGGCCCCATCGAGACGGCGATGATCTCGGTGGCGATGCCTTTCTCCTTGAGCCTGACGGCTTCTTCGACCCCGATCTCGTCGAACGGATTCATCGACATCTTCACGTTTGCCGTCTCGACGCCCGTGCCGTCCGCCTTCACGCGAACCTTCACGTTATAGTCGATGACACGTTTCACCCCGACCAGGATCTTCATCGCCTCACACTCATTTTAGCATTGTGATTCAGCATCTTAGCCACAGATTCTGGCCGATGCGGCAGTGCAAAATAGGCTCCGGCTCCGAACGAGTCAACGCGAGCACTGTGAACCGCCCAGGCTGCGGCTCTTTTGCTACACTCCGGTCATCGATCAGCGACGGCCTGCCTTCGGGGGCCGCATTCCGGGGGAAGTTACGACGATGCTCACACGTGCACAGCTCGTTGCCGTCATGCCGAATTCCGGGGCAGTTGCGGACAGGTTCCTGAAGCCGCTCAACGATGCCATGACTCGCTACGACATCGTGAAGCCGGCGCGCCAAGCCGCTTTTCTCGCTCAGCTCGCCCATGAATCGGCCGAACTTCGCCGCACGCAGGAGAATCTCAATTATTCCTGGGAGCGGTTGCGCAAGGTTTTCCCGCGCTACTTCCGAACCGATGCGGAGGCTCAGACTTACGGCCGCCAGCCCGAGCGCGTCGGCAATCGCGTCTATGCGAACCGCATGCTCAACGGCGATGAAACCAGCGGTGACGGCTGGCGCTTTCGTGGCCGCGGCCCCGTCCAGGTGACCGGCCGCGAGAATTATCGCAAATGCGGTCAGGCGCTCGGCATGAATCTCGAGAGCGATCCCGATCGGTTGCTCGACCCCGGTGTCGGATGTCTCGCCGCGGCGTGGTTCTGGCATTCGCGCGGCTTGAACTCGCTCGCCGACGCCGACGACGAGAACGGATTTCGGGAGATCACCCGGCGCATCAATGGCGGCTTCATCGGCTTGGAGGAGCGCGTGCATTTCTGGGAACGCGCGCGTCAGACTCTCGGGCTGCCTGATTTCGGCCCGGTGATGGCCCGGCGGATGGGAACGGTCCGGATGCCGCCCGGCACGCCGCCGGTCTACGAGGCTGACGACGAGGATCTCTCGCCGCCCGAACCCGCTCCAAAGAGCAAGCTGGCCAAGCAACGGGAAGGCGCGACATCGACCAAGCGGGCGGCGCGCCCGGCGGTCCCGATCCGCAAAGTCACGGCCAGCATGCTTCGCGCCCGCGCCAAGCGCGTCGCGAAGACCGCAGCGGCATCGGCGCGTGCGGCGAAGAAGCCGGCCGCCAAGAAGCCTGCGCCAAAGAAGACGGTGAGCAAGAAGACGGCAACCAGGAAATCGGCGATCAAGACTCCGCGCGCGAAGGCCACGGCGCGCAAACGCTGATCATCACCGGTTCTTGCCGGGAACCCAGAGCACGTCGCGCGCGCCATCCGCGTTGAGATGGCGCGACATCACGAAGAGATGGTCCGACAGCCGGTTCGTGTATTTGATCGCCGCCGGATTGATCGACTCCAGCGTCGCGAGTTCGCAGATCAGACGTTCGGCGCGACGGGTGATCGTCCGCGCCACATGCAGATAGGTCGCCGCGGCCGATCCGCCCGGCAGGACGAAGGAGTCGAGCGGGGAAAGCTTCCCGTTCATGGCGTCGATCTCGCGCTCCAGCCGATCGACCTGCGCGTCCGAGATCCGCAGCGGCGGATGCTTGGGGTTCTCGTCTTCGGGCGTGCAGAGATCAGCGCCGAGATCGAACAGATCGTTCTGGATGCGCCCCAGCATGGCGTCGTCGTCGCCGCTCGTGTGCAGTCGTGCGAGCCCGATCGCCGCGTTGGCTTCATCGACGGTGCCATAGGCGCTGACGCGCAGACTGTGCTTGGCGACCCGTTTGCCGTCGCCGAGCGAGGTCTCGCCGGTGTCGCCGCCGCGCGTGTAGATGCGTGTGAGTCGGACCATCAGACGAGCCTCGTGAGGACGAAGTAAAGCGCGAGCAGCGCGAGCACGGCGCCTTGCGAGGCGACACGCGCGCGCATCAGCGTGTTGCCCCAGTGGCGATTGAAGTCGCCGCCACGGGCCATGCTCATCAATCCGCCGAGCAACGACGCGACCACCGCGGCGATCGCCGCACCGATGAGGTAGGGAAGAATCGAAATGAGGAGCTGCATGTCGAGAGAGCTAGGTCGTAACGCGGATCAGGCCAGTCTGAACGTGAAGTCGGTGCGCTCCTGGGCGAGTTGACCGAGCAGCGCCACGAGCTGATCAAAATCGTCGCCGAGCGCATCGCGTGCGTGGGCGTGATCGCGCCACACGATCTCGAACGGGCCGTCGACATCCCCGCGCAACACGTCCCAGAGCGCATCCAGATTGCGTCCGAAATGAGCGGGAAACGCCAGATGCTCCGCGAGATGGGCAAACACCGCGTCGCGGCTCGCGAGGTCGGCATCGAGGAACACGGTCTTCATCGTGGGACCTCGCGAAAACTGTCGTAGTGATCGACCGTGACGTAGATCAGGCCGTCCGAGGAAAACAGCAGGCGCTTGGCGCCGCGACGGCCGCAATTGAAATCCAGATCGGCTTCGCGCCACACGCGGCCTTGCGCGGTGGGCAATCGGCGTTCGTAGTTGCCGAAGCGATCCCCGCCGATCGTGCGCCCGCGCGCCACACGGCAGAGATCCGACCCGGGCTGCCATCCCAGCCGTTCCGCCTCGCGCTTGGTCACGTAGCGCTCGGGCAGCCGCTTGGTGGCGCGCAGGCTGCGCACCGTGTCGACGAAATCATCGATGGCAACGAGGCGCAGCTGGCGCGCGAAATTTTGCAGCCTGGCCTGGTCCGCACCCTGCGCCAGGGCGGCGCCGCTGAAGAACAGGGCGATCAGGAAGAAGAGACTCCGATGCAGCATGTTTTCAGTTCCTGGCCGACAGCAAGCCGCGCGCGATGACGTGCGCCTGAATCTCGGCGGCACCCTCGAAGATGTTGAGGATACGGGCGTCGACGAGCAGGCGCGAGACCGGATATTCCTGCGCATAGCCATTGCCGCCGTGGATCTGTACGGCGTTGTCGGCGGCCGACCAGGCGACGCGCGCGGCGAACAGCTTGGCCATACCGGCTTCGATGTCGCAGCGCCGTGCACCATCCTTGGCGCGCGCCGCGTTCAGGGTCAGCTCGCGGGCGATCGTCGTCTCGATCGCCATCATGCTGAGCTTGTGCGCGACACGCGGAAACGCGGCGATCGGCTTGCCGAATTGGCGGCGCGTCTGCGCATAGGCGAGGGCCGCGCCGAGCGCGGCGCGCGCGACGCCCACCGCGCGGGCGGCGGTCTGGATGCGAGCGGACTCGAACGTAGCCATCAATTGCCGGAAACCCTGGCCCTCGACGCCGCCCAGCAATTGGCTTGCGGGAACCTCGAAGCCGTCGAAGGCGAGCTCGTATTCCTTCAGGCCGCGATAGCCGAGCACGTGGATCTCCGAGCCGCGGAGTCCGGCGATCGGAAACGGATCGGTCGCGGAGCCGCGCGGCTTCTCGGCGAGGAACATCGACAGCCCGTCATGCCTGTCCTCGGGGCGACCGGTGCGCACGAGCAGCGTCATCAGATCAGCGCGCGCGGCATGCGTGATCCAGGTCTTGGCGCCATGGATCCGGTAGACCGCACCGTCGCGCACGGCTCGCGTCTTGAGTCCCGCGAGGTCGCTGCCGGTGTCCGGTTCGGTGAACACCGCGGTCGGCAGGCACGTGCCGGCGACGATGCGTGGCAGGAACTCGGCGCGCTGGGCCGGCGTGCCGCTGACGGCGATGAGATCGCCGGCGATCTCGGAACGCGTCGCCAGCGAACCGACGATCAATGAGGCGGTCGACAATTCTTCCGTCGTCGCGCACATCGCCGCTTTGCCGAGCCCGAGGCCGCCATGGTCGGTCGGCAGGGTGAGCCCGAAGACGCCGAGTGCGGCGACGCCGTCGATGACGTCCATCGGGATCAGCGCGTCCTCGTTGTGCCACGCCTGCGCATACGGGGCGACCCGATCGCGCGCGAAGCGGCGCACGATTTCGGCCATGGCATCGATCTCCGCATCGCCGAAGCTCGGCTCCAACGTCTCGATCGACAGCAATGTGGCGAGGCGCTCGCGCGCGGCGGGCGTAGCGCGCGACAGGAGCGCGGCGATGGCCGGCGTTGCCAGCAGCGCCGCGGCATGCGTCGCCAGACCGAGATCGCCGGGCCGCGCGGTCTCACCCTGGCTCATCGCGATGCCGGTGCCGAGTTGCAGGATCAACTCCGCGCTGCCGAGCTCGGCGATCAGCGCCTCGCGCTCCCCCAGCGCGCCGCTTTCGGTCAGACGCGCGCGCCACAGCTGCAGCGCGCGCCATGCCGCCGCCGCCGTCGCTATCCAGGCGAAGCCATGCGCGGCGAATTGGTGGCGATCGAGCAATGCCGCTTCGACCTTGCCGTGGGGAGCGACCAGCTGCAGCACGGCGTCGCGCGCTGCGGCGACGTAGCGTTCGACAGCGGCGCAGAACGCCCGGTCGTCGTCGTCCGTGGGAGGGTGAAGCGCCGTCGCCATTGCGCCGGAATTTGAGCGGGTGTCGCGTTGTGGTCAATCCTCGCGCGCGCCGGCGCGTGCGTGGTAGAGGCGCGCATGTCGTTCCTCGACCGCATCGCCGATTGCAATCGCTTCGATCTCACCGGGTTTCGCCGCTTCACGGTCGAGGGCGTGCGCATCGGCTGGATCCGCCGGGCCTTGGTCCAGCGCCTTGCGGCGTTCAGCGATGTGTTCGTCGCCGAGGCGGACGGGCTGGCGCTGCATCCCGATCTGCGCGGCTTCGACATGCGCTCCGCCGCAATGGATCGCGTCGTGCGTATGTTGGAGGCTGAAGGCGTGGTGCGTGGCCGGCGCGACGAGTTCTATCCCGTGGCGCCTTCGCTGAATCATTGCGCCCTGTTCCGGCTCGAGCGCGCCGCGGTTTCGGTGTTCGGCGTCTCGGCCTGCGGTGTCCACATGACCGGGTTCGTCCGACGGCCGGACGGCGTCTGGATCTGGGTGCCGAGGCGCGCGCGAAATAAATCCACCCACCCAGGCATGTTGGACAACACGGTCGCCGGCGGTCAGCCCATGGGTCTCAACCTGCGCGAGAATCTGATCAAGGAATGTCGGGAGGAGGCCGGCATTCCGGCCGCCCTCGCTCAGCATGCCGTCGAAGTCGCCTGCCTCCGCTATTGTCTCGAAGCGGAGACGGGATTGAAGCCGGATGTCCAATATTGTTTCGATCTCGAGCTCCCGGTGGAGTTCGTGCCGGTCAACACCGATGGCGAGATGGAGAGTTTCGAGCTCTGGCCGAGCGCGCGTGCGATGGCGGTCGTGCGCGACACGCGGGATTTCAAGGACAATTGCAACCTTGTGCTGATCGACTTCTTCCTCCGGCATGGTTTGATCGATCGCGCCTATCCGGGCTATGTGGAAATAGAACGGGGCCTCAGACGTTGGACACATGATCACCCGGACTTCTCGCAGAGGTGAAGCGCGGTTGGCGATCCAGTCCTGCGG